>SLEW01000114.1 GCA_007124575.1 Bacteroidales bacterium
CAGAATTGTGACCTTACCATTCCCAATGTGTTTACGCCCAACGCTGATGGCATCAACGACTATTTTGAGATTGAAAACCTGGAACATTACCCCGGCGCACGCATGGTCATCTATAATCGCTGGGGAAACAAAGTGTTTGAACACAGTGATTATTACAACAATTGGTGGGATGGTGATGGTGCCCCTGATGGCACGTATTTCTATGTGCTTCAATATACGCGCATGGGCAAAACGCGTTATGCTGAAGGCGCCGTTACCATTATCAGATAAAAAAATATAACTCCCTTATCCCGGGTCCAGATACCCGCTGCTGCTTGTCCTATAAGGTATAGGACATAATCTCCTGTCATGTTTGTCATGCACTGGCTCCCCTTTTCAAAATAATATTTCTGTGATTAATTTTTGTGTTTACAACGAATGCATTATTTTTGGCCTTTGTTATTTCAGTTAGTCAAACATAACTTTACATTCTTATGGCCAAAAAGGACGAATCACAAGGGGGTGTTTTTCAGCGAATACTCGACAAGGTTGAGGTTATCGGCAATAAATTACCCCAGCCGGTAACTTTGTTTGCGATTTTGATGGGCGTGGTTTTGCTGCTCAGCTGGATATTCAGCGGCGTTTCTGTTTTACGACCCGGCACAGGTTCTGATACAGGTGTTGAAGCCGAGTATATTGTGGTGGAAAACCTGCTAACCAAAGAAGGTATTCAGCGCATATTAACCAGCCTGGTTGAAGTGTTTGCCACCTTCCCGCCCTTAGGGCTTGTGCTGGTAGTCATGTTGGGTATTGGTGTGGCAGAGCATACCGGCATGATCTCAGTTGCTTTGCGCGTATTTGTTTCCAAGGTGCCCAAATACCTGATCACTTTTTCTATCGTAGTAGCTGGTATGGTTAGCTCTGTGGCAGCCGATGCCGGTTATGTTGTGCTGATACCGATGGGTGCGGCACTCTTTTTAGGGATGGGGAGGCATCCGCTGGCTGGTATTGCCGCTGCCTTTGCCGGGGTTTCCGGAGGCTTCGGCGCCAACTTCCTTCCCACCGGCCTTGACCCTATGATCGCCGCCTTTACAGAGCCGGCTGCCAACATCATAGACCCTGCTTATACGGTGAACCCGTTGTCGAACTACTACCTGATGGCCGCCTCAGTGCCGTTGGTGGGTCTTGCCGGTACATACATCACCGAAAAGATCGTGGTGCCCCGCCTGGGCGAATACCGCCCGGATGGTGACATGGCCATAGAGGAAGTCAATAATGATGTGAAACCTCATGAGCGTAAAGCACTGAACTGGTCGTTACTCTCCATACTTGCTGTAATTGCCCTCGTAGCTATTGCGGTAGTACCATCCGAAGGACTTTTGCGCGGCGAATATGACCCGGTAACCGGAGCCAACAGCTTCCGTCCGTTTTATGACTCACTTGTCCCCATCATGTTTATCATCTTCTTTGTGGGTGGACTTGTATATGGCATTATGTCCAAAACCATCAAGAGTGACAAAGACGTGTCCGACATGACCGCTAAATCTATGTCGACCATGGGGTTGTATATCGTCATTGCCTTCGTGGCAGCCCAGTTTGTCGCCTATTTTAACTGGTCTAACCTCGGAAGCATCCTTGCAGTAAAAGGTTCTGACGGCCTGGAAGCTATTGGCTTCACCGGTATTCCCCTGCTCGTGGCTTTTATCATCATTGCCTCGTTTGTGAACCTGATCATGGGAAGTGCTTCGGCCAAGTGGGCTTTGCTGGCACCGATATTTGTACCGATGCTCATGCTCATGGGATATTCTCCCGAACTCACCCAGGCTGCCTACCGTATCGGAGACTCTTACTCCAACATTCTCACACCCCTTCTGCCTTACTTCCCGCTGGTGATTGTATTTGCACAGAAATATGACAAAACAGCCGGTATAGGAACCCTCATATCCATGATGCTGCCCTTTGCCATTGCATTTATGATAGCCAGGATTCCTATGTTCGTGATCTGGATCATGCTGGGAATCCCGCTCGGCATCGAAGGCCCTATTGAATACCCAAGCGAGCGTGGCACACAGCAACCCGAAGAGGTGAAGCTGGAGGAAACATACATATCTAAAGAACAACTGGCTGATAATACCCTGTTTGTAGAATCTTTCTGATCTTACGACAACCCCAGGCCCCATGCAAGACAACACCACAGATCACTGGCAGTGGCGTTATGATATGGCACAGGCCATGGCCAACGCGCTCGATACGGAGGCTTTTGGTGTGAAGGCCCTTTATCTTATTGGAAGTGTTAAGACGGGAGAGGTGGGGCCTTGCTCCGACATCGACCTGCTGGCTCATTGTATCGATGACAGGGAAAAACATAAGCTGTTGAGGACCTGGTGCGAAGGCTGGGGGCTTGCCCTCGCGGCAATGAATGAATGCAGGACAGGATACGACACTAAAGGCAGTATCGTTGACCTTCACATCATCACGGATGAAGACATTAAACAAAAGGACAGTTTTGCCGTTATGCTGACATCCGTGGACAACAAACCGAGGTTGCTCCGAAAACATCCCGATGATGAATGATCTGTTCTTTTTTGTGTCAGACCTGCATGGCAATATAGCGAAATACGAGAAATTGTTTGCACACGTTGTCCGGAAAAAACCCCGGGCAGTATTCTTTGGCGGTGACCTCCTCCCTTCCGGCACAGGCTACAAGGCGCATAGTAAAGCTTTACCCAAACCCTTTGTTGACGGATTCCTGGCGCCCGCTTTTCAATCCATAAAGGAGGAACTCAAAGAAGCATATCCCGATGTTTTCATCATTCTTGGGAATGACGACCCCAGAAGCGAAGAGGCTTCGTTTGTGAAGTATGATTCGCAAGGTCTGTGGCACTACATGCACATGAAAAAACAAGCCCTGGATCAATTTACCGTGTATGGGTATGCGATGGTGCCACCCACGCCCTTTCTTCTGAAGGATTGGGAGCAATATGATGTGTCAAGATACGTGGATCCGGGTTGTGTGCATCCTACCGAAGGCTACAGGACAGTCAAAACGGAAGCAGATATAGAGTTTTCCACGATTAAAAGGGATCTTGAAATCCTTAGTGGCAACGACGACCTTTCGAGAGCCATTTTTTTGTTTCACTCCCCGCCATACAAAACCTTACTGGACAGGGCCGGCCTGGATGGTGTGATGGTAGATCATGTGCCCGTGGATGTGCATGTGGGAAGCATCGCCATGAAAGAGTTCATCCAGTTACGGAGTCCGATGCTTACCCTTCACGGCCATATTCATGAATCTTCAAAGATTACAGGTAGCTGGAAAGAGCAAATCGGTGACACGATGGCCTATTCAGCTGCTTATGATGG
>SLEW01000172.1 GCA_007124575.1 Bacteroidales bacterium
CCAAGATTCTGATGCCTTTTCTGGTATTATTGCTTGTTAGTCTGTCGGTCAGGGCGATCACATTACCCGGATCCATGGCCGGTTTAAGCTTCCTGTTCAATCCTGATTTTTCAAAGATCACCGCACCCGTGATCCTCGGCGCGCTTGGCCAGGCCTTTTTCTCTCTGAGCATCGGAATGGGAGCGCTCATCACTTATGCCTCCTATTTTCCGGATAAAACAAACCTTGCTGCTACTTCCTTTCAGGTGTCCATTGCGGATGTGGTAATCGCCATATTGGCGGGCGTGGCCATATTCCCTGCCATGTTTGCCCTGGGGATGCAACCCGAGGAAGGTGGTCCCGGACTCATATTTATGGTCCTCCCCAATGTGTTTCAGCACATGCCTGGCGGATACCTTGTGTCCATAGCCTTCTTTGTATTACTGGCCATCGCCGCCCTTACCTCTTCCATCTCAATCATGGAGGTGGTGGTGGCATTCCTGTCAGAAGAATTAAACATCAAGAGAAAAAGCGCTACGTTGATTACAGTCATTGCAGCGGCATTCGTTGGCGTCTTTTGCACGCTTTCCTGGAGTACTTTTGAAGGTGTGGGCATAGGCGAACGAAACATCTTTGACCTCCTTGACTTTACAGCTTCCAATGTATTGCTGCCCCTGGGAGGCCTGCTTATTGTTTTATTTGTGGGATGGTATATGAAGCAGCAGGCTGTGGAGGATGAGATGACCAATATGGGAGTATTGAAGCTGGTCGTATTCATGATTGGATGGTACACCAAAGACGTACGCTCCGAGGAGGATTATGCGACAATTAAGGCGCTGAAGATCAGATTTCACTCGGTATTCATGTTTATCATTCGTTTTATTGCACCCATCGCCATCGCCATCATATTCCTGAATGCCATCGGGCTGATCAGGATTTGACATGGCGCCCGGGTCAGAGCCATACGTTTTGACTGATAAACAGTAAAAAAATAATCATTACAATACCAATTCGTACAACCAAAAAACCAACACAACAACATGGACAAGGTTCACGATTTTCTTGGAGTTATTGACGGGTACCTGGGTGGAGGTCCCTGGTTTGTTTACCTGCTGCTTTTTACCGGGTTGTTTTTTACCCTTTACCTTGGGTTTCCACAGATCCGATATTTCCGGCATGCTTTGCGGGTAGTCACCGGCAGGTATGACAAGCTTACTGATGTGGGTGACACATCGCATTTCCAGGCCTTGACAACCGCTTTGTCGGGCACAGTAGGAACCGGAAACATCGCGGGTGTGGCCCTGGCATTGCACCTGGGTGGTCCTGGTGCCCTTTTCTGGATGCTCGTTACCGGTATGCTGGGCATGACAACCAAATTTGCAGAGGTTACCATTGCCCACAAATATCGTGAGTTGGATAGTGAGGGACGGATTGCCGGCGGCCCCATGTATTACATGAAAAAGCGCCTCAATATCAAACTCAAGAACAACAAAATCCTCAATACAGGTAAATGGCTGGGAGCTTTTTTTGCCGTTGCCACCATCCTTTCATCTATAGGCACCGGTAACATGCCGCAGATCAACAGCATTTCAGGTGCCATGCATGCTACTTTCGGCATCCCTCCCATTGTTATAGGGGCTGTTCTTTCCGTTTTGCTGGCAGCTGTGATCCTTGGCGGCATCAAACGCATTGCCCAGGTTACTTCCCG
This sequence comes from Bacteroidales bacterium, assembly GCA_007124575.1. Taxonomy (GTDB): domain Bacteria; phylum Bacteroidota; class Bacteroidia; order Bacteroidales; family UBA7960; genus PUPG01. Next base: position 1,688 of record SLEW01000172.1, read on the forward strand.
TCTCGTTCCTTCCATGGCCGTGATCTATATCCTGGGTGCCATTGCTGTGCTGGCCTATAATTATGAAAACATCGTTCCATCCTTCATTTCTATATTTTCTGATGTCTTCACAGGGACTGCTGCTACCGGTGGATTTCTTGGGGCTTCCATCCTTTATGCTTTCAACAGGGGTGTAAACCGTGGTCTCTTTTCAAACGAGGCCGGTCAGGGCTCCGCTCCCATTGCACACTCCGCCGCGAGAGCTGATGAGCCCGTGTCTGAAGGCATCGTGGCCCTACTTGAACCCTTTATTGATACCGTGGTGATTTGTACCCTTACCGGGCTGGTACTCTTGTCTTCCGGCGTTTGGCAAGACAGGGTGGAAAATGACTTCCAGCGTGCTGACCAAATCATCCTGGCAGATTACTATGATGCGGAAGACCCCGAAGATGTGGAACGCTTGTTCCGCTTCTATGGCGACAAAGAAAATCTTTTGCGCTATACTGGCAGCCTCGACGTTGCAGATGGTGTCATCACAGAAAAAGAAAACAAGGAGATCACTATCCTGCATGCCCGATCCGTGGCAAAAGACGTTAGCGTGACATTAGACGGTGAACCTTATACCGGAGAAATTATCATAACTAATGGCCGGCTTGCTGCAGAAAGTGAAAGAGTCGACTTCAGGGGGAAATCACTTATTCATAGTGCCCCGATGACAGCCGAAGCCTATACGCGAAGCTTTATGGGAGACTCCGGCCAGTATATTGTTGCGATCGGCCTGCTTCTCTTTGCGTTTTCGACGGCAATCGCCTGGTCCTATTACGGAGACCGTTCGGTGACTTATTTGTTCGGAACAAAATACGTGTTTCACTACCGGATGCTATATGTTCTGGCCTTCTTCTTCGCTTCCTTTACAGATACCACCATTGTCTGGGCCATATCCTACATCACCATTGCCCTGATGGCCATACCCAACCTGGTGGGTATTCTGCTTCTTCATAAAGAAATCAAAACGACTATCAAAGATTACTGGGTCAGCTTCAGGAAAAATCATCCGAACAACTGATCATCCCGGCGAAAATAGCCCATGAGCATTTGTAATGCCCGGGCAGCAATGCAAAGGTAAACATGTATCTGGCAATAAAACCACGAAAAACATGTTTACCTTTGCAGTATTAAAGCTTAATGTGTTGGCAAAAATCATTCTTTTACTCTTGTTTTTTGTGGTAAACATCCCGGTGTATGCCGAAGATGAGCAAACGCCCATTGACTGGGAGGCCGGCATCATTGAATTCGACAGGCGTATTGGTGAAAATGTACGTCGCCTGATTGATGACGTGGTATTTACCCACGAGGACACCAAAATGTACTGCGACAGCGCCTACCTCTACGCCGATGACAATAGCCTGCGGGCGTTCAGTAATATCATCATCGAGGTGAGCGACACCGTGACCATTTACGGCGACCAACTCTTTTACGATGGTGACCGGCGATGGGCCGAGCTCACCGGAAATGTGCGAATGGTAGAGCCAGATATGACATTATATACAGAATACCTGGAGTATGACCTGGATCAAAATACGGCAAATTACATTGATGGTGGACGAATTGTTGATCATGAGAACGAGCTGCTGAGCCTTTGGGGTTTCTATTATGCTGATGA
>SLEW01000309.1 GCA_007124575.1 Bacteroidales bacterium
CCAGGGCTTTGTACATGGTCTCATCATGGGCAAAAGTCAGGTAATTGATCGGACGGAAGTCAATATCGCCCAGTTTGTCAAGTGCCTGGAAAAGCTCCAGGTTATGCCTGGCAATATCCGTCAGTTCAGGAAGACTAAAAGCAGGCCGCCCGCCCGCGATATTTCGCCAGGAGCTGCCAAAGCCATAGTTGACCATTACCGGGCTGTACCCCTCCTCTGCCAGAAAGCGAAACAACGCACTCCCGCCTATGCCACCACCCGCCACCAGGGCTTTCGTTTCCACGCGCCTTCGCTGCTTGTTTGTAACATCTGTGATGGTTTGATCATGCGCTGCAGAAGGGTAAAGTTCGCCAATAGCAATCTGGTTCGACATCGGTGCCCTCGGCGTGGAACCTCCAATAAGCCGAACTCCCATCGGACGCAGATTCATTTTAAGACGCTGAATACACCGCTTACCCCGGCAAGGACCCATCCCAAGATGCGTCGTATGTTTGATTTCTTCTACCGAGATGAATTTCCTGTCTCCAATCACCTTGAGTACATCATCAAAGACCACATCATCACAATGACACATAAAAAAATCTTCCCCGGCCTTCTTCCCGGAAGGTTTGATGTCAAGCGGCTCAGGATAATCCTTTTTTCTAATGAAACCGCGTACTTTCAACTGGTCCTCGCGAGGCATGTCTTCCGACTTTATCCGTGCCACATGGGTGAGGTTCTTCTTTCGCAACACCTTTTGTATGCTCCCCTCACCCAGGATGCCGGCATCGTTGTCTACAAGGTATACATCCTCACCTGCCTCCATGTCAAACTCTATGGGCAGGAAAAAAATGTTCCTCTTCAGGTTATATCCAAAAATCGCCAGGCCCGGGCACTGGTAAACACAGTCCATACATCCCACACATTTATCAAAGTCGATATGGGGTGCCGTACTGGTGGATGATTTGGTGATGGCTCCGTAGGGACATGCAAAGGCACATGGGTTGCAGGCGAAGCCATGCAGGCAGTCAATCAGCACAAAGGGTTTATCCATGCGCTCCAAGGATGGCATCAGCGGCTCATCCAGCACCTTGAAGGGATGCTGTTGCGAGTCAATGTACTCTTTCGAAACAAGGAGGTAGTCATCGTAGTTAAACCGTTCTCTCATGTTATCGAGGATCTCGTAGGCCACTTGCTTGCCACGCAATACCGCGCTGGTGCCTTCACCGATGCGGACGGCATCTCCGGCTCCGTAACAGTGCCTCCCGAACATCTGCTGCCCCTTTTCCAGCAGGGCATCATCAGGCATAAGCCCCGTACATATATTGATGGCATCAATTCCGGAAATGACCTTTTCTGTCCCTTCGATGGGCTTAAAGTTTTTGGCCTCGGCTACCACCGCGCCTGAGATTCCGTCTCCTGTTTTATTTGGGAGGGCCTCCAGTATCATGTGAGATAGCATCACCGGTATACCTAATCGCCTTACCCTGTTAGCCTGTACAGGAAACCCGCCCTCCTCAGGCAGCGCTTCCACGATCGCCTTCACGCGGGCCCCGGCCTGTGTGAGCTGATAGCTGGTGAGATAGCCAATATTGCCGGCACCTATCGTGAGTACATTTTTCCCAAGCAAAGTAAGCTCGGTGTTCATCATTTTCTGGATAACAGCGGCTGTATACACACCGGGAAGGTCATCATTATGAAAGGTAGGCAGAAATGGAACCGCGCCGGTAGCCACTATGAAATGTTTGCAATCGATGTAAAATATTTCCTGGGTCTTAAAGTTTTTCACAGCCACCCTGTTGCCTTCAAAGATATCCCACACCGTGCTGTCGAGCATGATGCCTTCATGATTTTCTCCCGCGAGGGTTTTTGAGATCTCAAAGCCCCGCATCCCCCCATATTTTTTTTCTTTCTCAAAAAAGAAAAACTGGTGCGTCTGCATGTTGAACTGGCCGCCTATCTCATTATTGCTGTCCACCACGATATTGCTTACATCGTGCCCTTTCAGCACTTCCCTTGCAGCGAGCCCTGCAGGCCCTGCACCCACGATGACGACCTCGGTCTTATAGACCTTTATGCCAGCTGACCTGATAAAAACAGCAGGCTCAGCAACGAAATCTCTCGGGATCTCTGCCACAACCTGCACGTCATCCACAGGGGTGATACATATACGTTTCACTTCACCGTCGACAAGCATCTCACAGGCGCTGCATTTGCCGATGCCGCATTCAAGACTGCGACCACGGTTTTTCAGGCTATGACTGTGCACAGGAAAGCCGGCCTGATGCAATGCAGCAGCGATGGTGAAGCCTTTTTCACCTTCTATTTTTGTATCATGATATTGAAAACTGTGTTTAGCAACGTCTTTAACCTCTATAATAGGATGTTTGTGTATTTTACCCATAACAAGTTCCAGTCTGATTATTGGCGACAAAGGTAATTATTTAAAAAATTCGCTCCTATTTTTCTTATCTTAGCAAAGGAAACAAAAAACACCAATTACATGAAGAAGTACATCACCATATTCGCCGTTTTTGCTTTTCTGGGCCTGATAGCCATATTTTTTACAGTAGGTTCAAGGGTAATGACCCCAGCCACGGAAGGCGGGTCATGCTCCGTTCATGCCCGGGAAGCCTCATCTGCCAACCCTTTACAACAAAACGAAGCCATGATTGATCTGCCGGATCCCGTCACAGACGGACAGATGAGTGTGGAAGAAGCGCTTACTTTGCGTCGTTCCATACGCAGTTATAAAGAAGAGCCCCTGAACATGGAGGAGCTGGGCCAGCTTTTGTGGTCAGCCCAGGGCATCACCAGCGAAGAGGGTTTTCGCACAGCCCCCTCGGCAGGTGCCACCTTTCCGCTGGAGATGTTCGTTGTAGTCAACGACGTGGAAACACTCAGCAAAGGCATTTATCACTACCATCCACATGATCACCAGCTGGAGCTGCTTCGTGAAGAGGACGTTTCTTCACCACTCTACAGGGCCTGTCTCAGCCAGTCGATGATCCTGGATGGTGGTGCTGTTCTCGTTTTTGCAGCTGTTTTCGAACGTACTACCGACAGGTACGGGGATCGCGGTGAAAGGTACGTGCACAATGAAGTAGGCCATGTGGGTCAGAATGTACACCTGCAGGCAGCCGCCCTTGATCTTGGCACCGTGGTGATCGGAGCTTATCGCGACGACGAAGTGGAAGATATTCTGCAATTGGGAGATGAATACAGGGTATTATATCTCATGCCGGTAGGACGGATGGAGTAAGTCTTTCATTGCAGGATCAGGATACCTGGATGATA
>SLEW01000211.1 GCA_007124575.1 Bacteroidales bacterium
AGGTATCTGCGTTGATCTGCAATATGAAGGTGAAAGTATTTCAGGTGAGATAAGCTATGCGAACCCTCATCATTTTCCCGTTTCCCTGAAAACCCCTGGCATCATGGGCTGGTACCGCTATGTGCCCCTCATGCAATGCTATCATGGGTTGGTAAGCATGGATCATGACCTGCAGGGAAGCATCCGGGTAAACAGCAAAACACATGAGTTTTCCAACGGGAAGGGATATGTTGAAAAAGACTGGGGCTCAAGCATGCCAGAAGCCTGGATATGGATGCAGTCCAATCACTTCTCCCGGGAACGGACCTCCATGATGCTCTCCATAGCCCGCATACCCTGGTTGGGAAGCAGCTTCCCCGGATTCCTGGGTTTTCTTCTCCACGAAGGAAAAGAACATTACTTTGCCACACATACAGGGGCGAAAATCAAGACCCTGGAGGTAAGCGAAACAGAGGTCTCCTGCACTATCGAAGGGAGGGACTTCCTGCTGCACATCTACGGTGTTAAGGAGTCATCCCCGGAAGGGAAAGGCGCGCTGAAAGCACCTGGCAAAGGAAATATGGAAAGGGTTATCCACGAAAGTGTAAATGCAGAACTGCACATCCTCCTCACCAACAAAAAGGGAGAGCCTGTCTTCGAAGGCACGGGCACCCACGCCGGACTGGAAGTGATCGGGGAAACCTCTCTGCTTCAACCCTGATCATCCCCACGAATAACCCACGCAAGCAGATTATCATGATGTTATAATGACCCGCCAGGGTTAAACATAATCTCCATACTACTGTTTATCCTTTTGAAATCTTGTATGCACACATCAAAAAAAATGCACTATGTTTCATATCTTTGCAGCACAATTTAAATTAATTATAAATAACTGTTGCTGATTCAACAAAAAGAGATCATGCCTTAACCTTTATCTCAATTTTAATCTCAACAAATGGCTGATAAGAACAATGACATATTACAAGAGATAACCGGTTCAGACTATAAGTATGGTTTTTACACCGACATGGAGATGGATCAGGCTCCGCCGGGGCTAACGGAGGATACGATCCGGTTTATTTCGAAGAAGAAAAACGAACCTGAGTTCATGCTTGAATTCAGGCTGAAAGCTTTCAGGCATTGGAAAACCATGAAAGAGCCTGACTGGGCGCATGTCGACTACCCGCGCATCAACTACCAGGACCTGATTTATTATTCTGCTCCGCGGAAAAAGCCAAAATATGAGAGCCTTGACGAGGTGGACCCGGAGCTTCTGGACACCTTTGAAAAGCTGGGCATACCTCTCGATGAGCGCAAGAAGCTTGCCGGCGTGGCAGTAGATGCGGTGATGGACAGCGTATCCGTAGGTTCCACTTTTAAGGAGACGCTGGCTGAACAAGGCATCATATTTTGTTCCTTCAGTGAAGCGCTGCAAAAGCACCCGGAGCTCATTAAAAAGTATATGGGCAGCGTAGTACCTTACAAGGATAACTTTTTCGCAGCCCTGAATTCTGCCGTTTTCAGTGATGGCTCTTTCGCATACATTCCCAAAGGGGTAAAATGCCCGCTGGAGCTGTCTACATATTTTCGCATCAATGCTGCCAACACAGGGCAGTTCGAAAGAACGCTCATCGTGGCGGAAGAGGGCAGTTACGTCAGTTACATGGAAGGCTGTACGGCTCCCATTCGCGATGAGAACCAGCTTCATGCAGCCATTGTGGAGATCATAGCTCATAAAGATGCAGAGGTAAAATACTCTACGGTACAGAACTGGTGGCCCGGTGACAAGCATGGTAAAGGGGGTGTGTATAACTTCGTGACCAAGCGTGGCATCTGCGAAGGTGATAACTCCAAAATCAGCTGGACACAGGTAGAAACGGGATCAGCGGTAACGTGGAAATACCCGAGCCTCGTCCTGAAAGGCCACAACTCCTCAGGTGAGTTCTATTCGGTGGCCGTCACCAATAACAAGCAGCAAGCCGACACCGGCACCAAGATGATCCACCTGGGCAAAAATACCCGGAGCACCATCATCAGCAAGGGGATCTCGGCCGGACGGAGCAACAACAGCTACCGCGGACTGGTAAAGACAAGTAAAAAGGCTGAAAACGCCCGCAACTTTTCCCAGTGCGACTCCCTGCTTCTTGGTGATCAAAGCGGAGCCCACACGTTTCCTTACCTGGATGTAGGCAACCGCTCATCAATCGTTGAACACGAAGCCACCACCAGCAAGATATCGGAAGACCAGCTCTTTTATTGCATGCAACGTGGCATCGACATGGAAGGTGCCATAGGCCTTATCGTCAACGGATATGCCAAAGAGGTGCTGTCGAAGCTCCCTATGGAGTTTGCCGTGGAAGCCCAAAAGCTGCTTTCAGTAAGCCTCGAAGGAAGCGTGGGGTAAGCCTGGGGTTTTACGTTCTGCGTTTGGGGTTAGCAGGGACAGGGTTTGACCTGTCCGCCATTCGCATCACCCGGACCTTTTAAACATTTTGACGTTTCGACATTCAGACATTTTATACATCTTATACATTACCAACCATGCTTAGCATTAAAGACTTAACAGCATCAATACACGGCAAGCCCATCATCAAGGGGTTAAACCTTGAGGTGAAAGAAGGGGAGGTTCATGCCATCATGGGTCCTAACGGATCAGGGAAAAGTACCCTGGCATCGGTTATTGCCGGAAGGGAGAATTTCGATGTTGACAAGGGAGAAGTTACGTATGATGGACAAAACCTCCTGGAGTTGCCGGCAGAGACAAGGGCCCGGGAAGGGATCTTCCTGGGGTTTCAGTATCCGGTCGAGATTCCCGGGGTGAGTATGGCCAACTTCATGCGCACAGCCATTAACGAAAAGCGCAAACACATCGGACTTGACCCGCTGACCGGAGCAGAGTTTCTCAAACTGATGGAAGAAAAGAAAAGAATGGTGGACATCCACTCAAAGCTTACCAACAGGTCAGTAAATGAAGGGTTTTCGGGTGGCGAGAAGAAGAAAAACGAGATATTCCAGATGGCCATGCTCGAACCACGCCTGGCAGTTCTCGACGAGACCGACTCCGGGCTGGACATTGACGCCCTCAAGATTGTAGCTAACGGCGTCAACAGCCTTCGCCGCAAAGACAACGCCACAGTTGTGATCACCCACTATCAGCGCCTGCTCGATTATATTATACCTGACTTTGTGCATGTGCTCTATGACGGGCGGATCATCAAGAGTGGAGACAAGAACCTTGCCTTCGAACTGGAAGAAAAAGGATATGAATGGATTAAAAAGGATGCAGGCGCGG
>SLEW01000128.1 GCA_007124575.1 Bacteroidales bacterium
ACAACCTGGTTAAGTTTCAGATGAATAGGTTTATTGAGAATCAAACCTATGGTGCCTTCCTTGTTATGATGCTCTACCAGCAATACCACGCTGCGCCCGAAATAGAAATCGCGCAGTGCTGGTTCGCTGATCAGCAACTTACCACTGGTTGGCTTATTATGTTTGTGCTCCTTCATAGTATAAAACAGTGATTTAACATCGCTCCCCTTCGGGGATTTTCGTAATTTTGATGCGTTGTTCAACACTTTAACAACAAAATCTTTGCCATTGTTCATAATTATGCGCTGAAAGGGTGCTGCAAATATTGGCAGAAACGGATTTATCTCATCTATACATCGATTTGACATGACTTACTTTAGGAACATAGCACGAACAATGTCCGGGATGTGCTACATATTACCACAACATGACAGGGAGTGACCATAAAGACGTTTTTAAGAGGCTGCGACAAGCATATCCAGTATTCGTATACAGGGATTTCGACATAAAACATACTGAAGGGAACACCTCTGTGGGATTCTCTTTTGATGCAGGTGACCAATATTCATTTCATCCACGCTGGCAGATCCATTATGGAAACTGGCGCAAAAACCTGGTGGCAAATCCTTCAAAGGCTGAAGGATGGGGCTTTCAGCTTGGCATGATTGAAATGGTGAGTTACTGGAAGGCATTCTGCTCCCCCTATATTGAGACGTGGTGTGGCGCATTATCGGAAGATCAGCGGGCGTGGTGGTTTAAGCTTTATCAGCATGGTCTTGGAGAGTTTTTTTATACCAATGGGATAGATATCCCCGGCGATGATATGCTTAAATTCATTACGAATCATCCCGATACGGACCAGCATTCCCCGGGGTCTTCAGAGCCGGCTGCGGACCGGCTAAAGGTATACCCTCCTCCTGAAAGCGTTTTGGTGCCTGTAGGCGGGGGAAAGGACTCTGTTGTCACCCTTGAACTGTTAAAACGAGCCGGTTACCAGCTGATCCCCTTTGTGATAAATCCCAGGGGTGCCACAGCGGGGGTCTTATCCCAGGCAGGTTTCCCTTCCGGGGAAATAATCACGATGGACAGACAGATGGATCCTCTGCTGCTCGAACTGAACAAAAGGGGCTTCCTTAATGGACATACTCCTTTTTCTGCCATGCTTGCCTTTGCATCCTCTTTTGTTGCTACCCGGGTCGGGGTAAAACACGTGGCGTTATCAAATGAGTCGAGTGCCAATGAGCCCTCGGTGCCCGGAACCATGATCAACCATCAGTACAGCAAATCGCTGGCGTTCGAGAAGGATTTCCGCAGCTATGCGTATCAGTATCTGGATGAGCACATAAACTATTTCAGCCTGTTGCGACCATTGAATGAATTGCAGATTGGAGCCCTTTTTTCAGGTTTTACAGATCATCACCATGTGTTCAGGAGCTGTAATGCCGGAAGCAAACAAAACCGCTGGTGTGGCAAATGCGCCAAATGCCTCTTTACCTATGTCATCTTGTCACCATTTCTGCCTCAGCATTACCTGCAGGAGATATTCGGGGCAAATTTGTTTCGGGACACGGAGCTGCGCAGCATGCTGTTTGACCTTTGCGGTGATGGCCGCAACAAGCCTTTCGAGTGCGTGGGGACCACAGACGAGGTCAACACCGCTGTGGTCTATATCATTAAACATATGGAGGTCAAGGGAGAGAAATTGCCGGATCTTCTTCAGGCATACAGGCATAGCCATCTGTATGAAAAATATCAGCACCAGGACATCAAAGAGCATTTACAGCATTTTGACGATGATCATTGCCTGGATGCCCGCTTTGAAACCATGGTAAAAGAAGCTCTGAAAGGCCTTGATAAGAGGCTGATCCGTTAGTCTGGCTGCCAGGGCCTGTTTTGCTTTAAATGACCATCCCATGATAATAAAAACACATCTCAACAAGCTGTTTTCGGGGAAGCGGGTGGCCATCCTGGGTTTTGGCCGGGAGGGGAGGTCGACCTATACACTTTTGAAGCATCACGTGCACGGTATAAAACTCATGATATGTGACAAAAACCCTCAAGTGAGGCTGCCGGACGATCTCACCGCCGGAAACGAACAAATTCATATCAGCACAGGTCCGGGTTACCTTAGCGGGATAGCTGCGGCTGATGTAATCATCAAATCCCCCGGTATCCCTTTTTCGGTGCTCGATGGTATCTCACGTAAGGGTGTCATCACATCACAAACAGAGATCTTCCTGTCGCTGTACCGTCGCCAGGTGACAGGCATAACGGGCACCAAGGGAAAAAGTACTACAGCGAGCCTCCTTTATCAGATTCTCGAAAGAGGCGGCAAGGATGTTGTTTTGCTTGGTAACATTGGCGTGCCATGTTTTGACATGACTGGCAGCATCGGAAACGATACTGTGGTTGTGTTTGAGATGAGCAGCCATCAGCTTGAGGGGGTTAAATTATCTCCGTCATTGGCCATCCTGCTGAATATTTTTGAAGAACACCTGGACCATTATGCCAGCTATGAATCATATCAGCAGGCAAAGCTGAATATTGTCCGCTGGCAGGCCAAAGGGGATCTCTGTATCTATAATCCGAAAAACAATGTGCTGGAGAAGCTGATTCCCCGGCTCGACACGAAGTCAAAGACCATCATGCTGGGTGGCAACAGGTCTTCTGATTTTTATGGGAATGTGTTTTTTGATGGGGAAGACCTGGTTTGCCGGCTTGGTGACGACGTGAAGCGATTTTCCGGTTTAAGCAGAAAGCGAATGCTTGCCGGCGAGCATAACCTGGTGAATATTTCCGCTGCTGTGGCTGCTGCTGTGGCTAAAGGAGTGGATGCGGAGGTAATAGAAGAGGTGGTCGGAGACTTCAGGGGGTTGCCCCACAGGCTGGAATATGCAGGAAGTTATCGTGGGGTAGTGTTCTACAACGACAGCATCGCCACCATCCCTGAGGCCACATTGGCTGCAGTTGATGCCCTGCCGGATACGGCTACCCTGATACTGGGCGGAAAAGACCGCGGCGTGCACATCGAAAGCCTGATGGAGGAACTTTCCCAATCGGGGATATACAACTTTGTTTTTACTGGTGATGCCGGTGAGCGTATGATGGCGATGGCAGAGAAGATGCATGCCTTCCGGGATAAACACCTTTACATGGCCGATTCGTTCGATGATGCTGTGACACATGCGGCCAGGATAACATCACCCGGCAAAATATGCCTGCTCTCGCCGGCAGCCACCAGTTACGATGCCTTTCCTGATTTCGAAGCACGCGGTAACAGGTTTAAAGAGCTGGT
>SLEW01000007.1 GCA_007124575.1 Bacteroidales bacterium
GCATCACCTCCAAGATAGATGTGGGGCCGTTCTCGTCCGGCCCCGACGCAAAAACCTCAAACTCCAAACCTCGCATCTCATGATTTCACCAATATGCACAACAATTCGTTATTTTTGCAGACCTGATCATTATATACCATTAAGATATTGACCATGAGTGAACCGTTAAAGATCATCCTGCGTTCTGGCAAGGACGACGCCGTAAGGCGCTATCATCCATGGGTTTTCAGCGGAGCCATTAAGAAAATGGAAGGAGCCGCCTGGGACGGCTGCCATGCTGAAGTCTATTCCAACAAGGATGAATACCTGGGTTGTGGCATCTACCAGGATGCTGCCATTGCTGTGCGAATCCTGGCTTTTACACCCGATCGCCCGGAAGTTTTTGGCCCTGATTTCTGGCAGGAAAGGCTGACAAGGGCCTATTTGCTCCGTCAGCAGGCAGGACTCACTGACAATCCTGTGACAAATGTTTACCGCCTGGTACATGGTGAAGGAGATCATCTACCGGGCATCATCATTGACCATTACGCCGGCCATGTGGTCATACAAATCCATGCCACCGGACTCTACCGCTTCATTGACGACATAGCAGAAGCCGTAAAATTACTTTATGGCAACAACCTGGTGAGCATTTATGATAAAAGCAGGGAAACCCTGCCGGCAACTTTCTGGCAGGAAAGAGAGCCCAGGGAGTATCTTTTTGGTGAGAATAGCCGGGTGGAAGTCATAGAAAACGGCTTATCATACCTGGTAGATGTCGAAAAAGGCCAGAAAACCGGTTTTTTTATTGACCAGCGTGACAACCGCAAGCTGCTGGCTCAATATAGCCATAAGAAAAAAGTATTAAACACCTTTGCCTATACCGGTGGCTTTTCTGTCAGTGCCCTGGCAGCAGGAGCCAGTGAGGTACACTCCATAGATTCCTCAGCAAGAGCCATGGACTTATGTAATGCGAATGTAGAACAGAACGGTGGTGCTGCACGCCATAAAAGCTTCACGGAAGACGTGATGGAATTTCTCAAGCGCACAGATCAAACCTATGAGGTCATTGTGCTCGACCCGCCGGCATATGCCAAGCACCAGCATGTAAAACACAAAGCGGTTCAGGGCTATAAGCGCCTCAACCTGACAGCCATGAACATCATCGCACCGGGTGGCATCCTTTTTACCTTCAGCTGCTCACAAGTGGTAGACATGCGGCTTTTCCACTCAACCATACTGTCGGCAGCCATCCTGACAGGGCGCAGGGTCAGGGTCCTCCACCAGATGACACAACCAGCCGACCACCCTATGAACATCTTTCATCCCGAGGGGCAATATCTGAAGGGCCTTGTACTGGCTATAGATTAGGCCGGTCGAATGGTATGAAGTAATTAGCAGCTAACAGGAAGAAGGCTTTTGGCTTTGGGCAGGAATGCTCAATCACAGAGCGCCTTAACGCAGAACACAAAACGCAAACCTCAGAGTAAGAATAAATGCATGCCGACAACACATACCGAAGCATCTGGCGCATCTCCTACCCTATCATCATCGGGCTGATGGCTCAAAACCTGATGGTAGCCATAGATACAGCGTTTCTTGGACGGCTTGGCGAGATCACCCTGGGTGCCTCGGCCATTGGCGGCATCTTCTACCTCTGCCTTGTCATGCTGGGAACAGGTTTTTCCGTGGGAATCCAGATAGTTGTCGGCAGACGAAATGGGGAGGGCAAGAAGAAACAGATCGGATACATTTTTGATCATGCCATCTATTATGTAATAGTTCTCGCGGTATTGCTCTTCCTGTTTCTCACGTACCTGGCTCCTGCTTTTCTCACCTGGTTTCTTGCCTCCGAAGCCGTGCTTGCAGAAAGCCTTGTTTATCTTGAATATCGGCGTTTTGGTTTTCTTTTCGGGTTTCTGATATTGGTTTTTAATGGCTTTTATGTGGGGATAACACGGACGCGATTGTTGATTGCCAGCACGTCATTGATGGCAGCCACCAATATTCTCCTGGATTACCTGCTGATTTTCGGCCATTTCGGCTTGCCTGAGATGGGCATTGCGGGGGCTGCCATGGCCACTAACATTGCAGAGGCAGTTACCTTCGTCTTTTTCGTTTTTTGGTCGATCAAAAACAAAACATTAACACATTACGGACTATTCCGGTTTGTCCGTCCCAACTGGGTTCAGTACAAGCCCCTGCTTAAAGTGGCTGTGCCCGTGATGTTTCAATACTTTTTTTCTTTTTCGGCCTGGTTCATTTTCTTTATGATCATCGAACAGATCGGCGAAACAGCCCTGGCTGCTTCAAATATCACCAGGAGTTTCTATATGCTGCTGATGATCCCCGGACTTGGTCTGAGTTCTGCGACCAATAGCCTGGTGAGCAACCTCATCGGCCAGGGGCGCACCAGTGAGGTCATCCCCCTGATCCGGAAAGTGCTCCTATTAGGTTTGCTTGCCACATTTGCGCTCATCCAGGTCAACATCTTCATTCCGGGCCGGATTGCGTCATTATTCACCGCGGAGCCCCACCTGATCGAAGCCACCATCCCTTTATTGTATGTGATATCGCTTGCGCTTCTCGCTTTTACATCCGGCATGATCCTGTTCAGCGGGGTGTCAGGAACCGGTAAAACCATGGTGGCGCTGATCATTGAGATCATCAGCATCATCATCTATTTGGGAAGCGCACTCATGCTGGTGGTTTATTTTGATGCCAACACGTCTACCGTATGGTTTGCAGAAGTGATCTACTTCAGCTTGCTGGGCCTTGGAGCGCTGGCTTATCTGAAGTCGGGGAAGTGGAAGGTGTATAGGGTTTGAAGTTGCCAAAGTAAATTGTAACTTGGCACATAAGCAAAATGCAAAAAGATGTACATATACGAACGCTGATGTACACATGCGCACACCAGCAGCAGATCCTTTGTAGCTAACAAGTGAATTTGATTGATTAAACACAATATTAACTATTTATATAACAATAAGTTAAAAATTCTGGTATAGATTTTGGGAAATCATGGAAAAATCCAATCATCAACAACCAAAAGCGATAAGCAGGCCCGGACCTTTTGACATTTCGGCCTATCGTCCTTTCGTTCTTTTGTCATAAATAACACAAACACATGAACCGAAAACAGTTTTTTACCTTGTTTGCCTTTTGCATCATGGCGCTGCCTTGTTTGGCAGCAAATGCACAGGAGGAAAAACCACTGAGACCTTATCAGATCAGTCTGGTGCCTTTTATTGGCACCGATGGCAGCGAAAGCATTAATTATCGATACGAAA
>SLEW01000119.1 GCA_007124575.1 Bacteroidales bacterium
CTGATAAGGCGTTTGCCATGATGCTTGCCAGGCTCGCCGAGATGCAGCAACATCCATTGAGCCATGTCGTAGACCGATGCATTAACGGAAGCAGAAGGGCCTACATTGTCAAAGTTTCGGCGGGGGATTGTCTGCACCTCGCCGAAGATCTCCTGGTGCGGCCATGCTGCATTGCAGGTATCCGTGATCTGTGTCACCGAGGTGGAAGCACTTTTCATCCCAAGAGGCTCGAAGATATTTTCTCTGACAAAGTCGTCCCATGACATACCAGAGGCCGCCTCCAATACGAGTCCGGCGACCATATACATCATATTGCTGTAAACATAATCCGATCTGAAATCCTTTTCGAAGGGCATGTGTCTGACAAATTGCATGATGGTTTCGGGATCACGGTCAGGCATAAAGCGCAGCCGGTTACCAGTGAGCCTGCCGATGCCTGTCTGGTGTGAAAGCAGATCGCGCACCGTCACATGTTCACTAACCCATGGGTCCGAAAGGGTAAACCATGGCAGATGATCGCGCACCTTGTCGTCCCAGCAAAGCCTGCCCTCATCTACCATCATGCCCAGCGCAGTGGTTGTCATTGCTTTTGTCAGAGAGGCGATTCCAAAAATGGTATGTTCATCGGCCGGTTCTTCGTGACCCAGCTTGCGTACTCCAAAACCCCGGCTATATACCAGCTCCCCGTCTTTTACCACCGCCACGGCCATGCCCGGAATGCCCCAGTCGGCCATGCCCCGCTCCATAAAAGCCGGAAGCCCGGAGAGTAATTCTTCAGTCTCTGCCTTCCGGTCGCTTAGAGCATTTTCCGGAAATGCTGCCACGGCAATAAAAGTGAATAACGAAAGTAGTGTGATTTGTGGGTTCATCTGTTTATAATTTTTATATTTCGGCACACAGCCCCGGGGCTGTGTCTGTTGTTGTATTATTTACTGATTGGCGATCAGCGCCCGGCGTTTTGTCTGCAACTTCAAACACCAAAGCCCAAACCTGGCTTGGCGAGATCTTCGGCATAATGAAAGTTCGCCGGGATGCCTCCGGTATGCCAGAAGAGCACGTTTGCTCCGGGTTTTATGCGCCTGGTGCGCAGGTGGTCCATCATACCATAAAAGGCTCTTCCCGTGTAAACCGGATCAAGGATGATGCCTTCACTGCGGGCCAGGGTGGTGATGGCTTCCTTTTCCTGGTGAGTGACCACACCATAACCTGCTTCTTCGTACCCGCGGATGGTGTGGGTTTGTGCGGTGTCAACGGGTCCTTTGAGCTCCAGTGCTGAAAAGCCATCCCTGACGATGGCCGCTACGGAGGCCTGGAGGGAGATCTCTTGTGTTTCGTCTTTGTCTATCTGCACAGGCATGAGCTTTGACGACAATCCGTGCATGGCCATTCCCAGGATAAGTCCTGCCTGCATGCCGCCAGAGCTGGAAGCAAAGAAAATATAGTCCATCTTCAGGGAGGCTCGTTGGAGCTGGTCCTTAAGCTCTCCGGCAGCCTCCACATAACCCATGGCACCGGTTAGGTTTGAGCCACCATAGGGGATAATGTACGGCCTCAATCCTTTTTCCTTTAGCTGTTTAGCCAGCATCTCCAGGTCCTCACCTTTTCTTTGCTTACCGGTAAAGTGGATGTTGGCGCCCAGCATGCCGGATAACAAAAGGTTTCCATTATATTCATCCGGCGGATCACCTCCAAGCAAGAGGTGGCATGTGAGTCCGGCCTGTGCACACGCTGCCGCAGTTTGCCTGCAATGATTCGACTGTTGTGCACCCGCTGTGATAATACTGTCAGCGCCTTGTAGCATTGCCTCACCAAGGAGGTACTCGAGCTTGCGCGTCTTGTTACCTCCGGTCGCCAGGCCCGTGTGGTCATCGCGCTTGATAAATATTTGGTAATCATTTTGAAAAAGCGCCGAAAAATTTTTTAACTCCTGAAGTGGAGTTGGAAAAAAACCGAGTTCGTACTTGGTATGTGTTGTCATAATAGCTGCAGGTGTCAAAATATTTTGTCCCTTAACTTCTTTTATTGTATTTTGCAATTTAATAAAAACAACCCAACCGGAGCTTACTGGCAAACGTGTTTTTTTATTTTTCAGGATAAGAACCAGATTGATCATGAAGGATAATTACACATAAAAGCCCCAATTATTTAAACTGCCTTAGATCTTATGCCATTCGATTTTAATGTTTTGGTTGACAAAATTCCTGCTGGCATCGTGATAACTGATCCACAGTTGGAGGTATTGCATATGAATGCGCATGCAAGGAACCAAATTTTTGAATTGCGACCCGGTCAGGATACCGGCGCCGTCATGCTTAGGAGGCGATTCTACACCACCGACAGGCAGCATTTTGACATGAGTGGCTGTATGCAGGAGATGATTGCCCGCCAACAACGTATATTTCACAAAACACTGATCCTGAAGAAGCGCGATGATGAGGCCCTGATTTACTTTACGGTCAATGGCTTTAACACCGAAGGAAGCGACTATTATATCTTTATGCTGGCTGATATATCTAATGAGATGGACTGTGTGGTGCATGCTCCCGGTGGCTTTGGCAGGGAGGATTTTGTTCTGAGTAAGCGCATTATCGGGCATGATGAAAAGATAAGGAGCATATACCGGATGATACGGCTGGCAGCGGATTCCATGGTAAATGTAATGGTTACAGGCGAAAGTGGTACTGGCAAGGAGCTTGTAGCCGACGCCATTCATTTCTTGTCGGCCAGGCGCGATAAACCGATGGTGAAGGTAAATTGTACCGCCTTGTCAGAATCTCTTCTTGAAAGTGAGCTTTTTGGACATGTAAAAGGAGCATTTACAGGGGCGGTTAAAGACAGAGCGGGCAAGTTTGAGGAGGCTGATGGAGGCACTCTGTTTCTTGATGAGATCGGTGAGATCAGTCCTTCCTTGCAGGTGAAGCTGCTGCGTGTTATCCAGGAGAAGACCATAGAAAGGGTAGGGGATAATCGTCCTATTCGCGTTGACATGCGGATTATTGCTGCCACAAACAAAGATTTACGACGAATGGTGCAAAGAGAGGAGTTTCGTGAAGACCTTTTTTACCGTTTAAATGTGTTTTCCATTCACATGCCATCGCTGCGGGAGCGTCCTCTTGACATACCCAGGCTTTGTGATCATTTTGTCGATCAGGGCAACAGGAATACTGGCAAGCAGATCAAGGGGATCAGCAAGGATGCCATGCGTCTTATGATGCAATATCCCTGGCCGGGAAACATACGCGAGCTTCAGAATGCGATTGAATA
>SLEW01000207.1 GCA_007124575.1 Bacteroidales bacterium
AGATCCGGGTTATCGGCAATAGCTCCCCATCCTGCTGGCAAATGCGGTGTTTCCACATCATTGAAGTCCTGAAAGTACGGGAAGTAGGATATGTACGTATCTATAAAGTCATCCCCGCTCCTGGGTACCAGCCTGCTGTCATCAAAGCGCTGATGGACAACACCTGTGATATTTTGCGCCACGACCGGAATCGGGTCGCCGATGTAGTCCAGGTCATAATAGTTTGTGCGCAGCATACCTGTTCCTGTAGGATCGGTAAGGGTGTAGGTTTCCCCGCTAACAAAGTCGTCATCGCCATCGGGGTCAATGGTAACATGTACCACGTGTACCAGGTGCGCTTCATGGCTTTCATCCAGGTCTTCCAGTGTAACCACCAGAGGTTCCAGTACGTTGCCCGTGCTGGTGGGGTCGCCGGCATCGGTCACAGGACTGAACTGAATCATGTTCTCCCACTCTCCCAAAGTACCAATAATACCGGTGATACCATCATAGAGGTCATATTCCGTCTCCAGGTTGCCGGGATTGTCGTCGATCAGGATCGCTCCTGTGTCGTCCTGGATGTATTTCTGGTTACGGCTTGCGGTCTGGAAGGTAAGAATGACCTCACCGGTCAGATGGTATATAGTAGCATCCTGAACCTGATCCCTCAGGTCGGCGATATCATCTACATCCACCACATCCGGGAAGGTAAATTCAGCACTTGCCACATTGCTGTCATCAAGATCATCAGCAGTAGCATAGGCCCATATCGTGGTATTCTCATCCAGGGTAATGGGATTGTCATATACATCCCAGGGGCCGTCGTCACCTACCATACTGTAATAGATGGTAGCATTTTCAGTTTCTGTGTCTATGCTTACATCTACAGGTGCATAGAATGTGCCTCCGTTGGGAATAAAGTGAGGAGTGGCCACAGCGCCTTCGACGTCGCCTGTCAGGAGCACGTCACGCAGGCGTTTCTGAGAGGGACTGTCCGGACGCGTCCAGCGGATCATCACCTCGTCACCGGTAGCTGTGATCAGGGTGGGTCCCGAAGTTAAGTAATCGGAGTCCACCGGCTCCGGTGAATCAAAGGTTTGTGCATCCCAGGTGAGGCCTCCGTCATCGCTGACCTCAACGGTCAGGGGACCATCTCCGCCTGATCCGAATTTAGCGAGATCAAAGGTTAGCTGCACGTTGGTGTAGCCGGTCAGGTCGATTACCGGCGTTTGGAGCTCGGAGTCGATATCTGTAAATAAGGCATATCCTCCGGCAGCGGTACGCCAGTCGATGTCCGTATCTGTCCATCCGGCCGGCGCATCACCATCGCGCAAGTCTTCTTCAAGAATGATTTCCTGCCCCCAGCTATTGAAGCTAAAGAGCATAACTAAGGCCATTGTCCATGGAATGGCCCACTGTACATTTTTCTTCATAGAGTAGTGGTTTTTGGTTTAAAAAGTGGTTTTGAGTTAAAAAAGGTTTTATAAACAGCATTGTGATGCTTCATCTCAAAAAATCAGTAAGTTAGAAAACGCAAAACACATTGAATCCCGCAAGTAGCATTCAATCAAGCGTTTAAAAAGCTACCCGGGTGTTTATGCGTCTTGCTTTAACTCCTGTCGATAGCGTTTGAAAATTTTGACACTGCAATTTACTACAATTTTTCTATTAATCAAAAAATATACGTAATTTTAGCTTTGTATAGAAAACATGTATGCTATGAAAACATTACAAGTCATCTTTTCTTTTTTATTTCTCACTTTCTCATTCACCGGATCATTTGCTGAAACCCTCCCCTTTCCGGAGGACACCATCGCATACAATGATAGATTCAACAACCGGCAATGGGTACAGTTCGATGCAGATGGCAACATCCATGTTACCTACACGGGCCAGTACGGCACCGCCGGCCACACGAGGGATATTTATTATGCAAATAATATCAACGGTAATTTTGAGACGGTAAAGGTGACGGATACAGGGGGTGCAAATAAGCAGATAAGTAAACACCTCAAATCGAGGTAATGCCCGGAGTGTTTCAAAGAGATCAGGGAATGGCCAGCCAAATGGTCTGTTCTTCGGACAGGTAAAAACATACAGTGGTCTGTCAGGCAATGCCCTGACAGACCACTGTATGTTTCAGATGATCATCCTGAAGATCAGTTGCGCACCTGGATTTGCCTGGTTTCAACCCCTCTTTCCTTTACAACCTGCAGGATATAGATTCCCGGGTCGAAGGAAGACACATTGACCTCCACACGATAATCATCAACACTTGCGGCAAAGACCACTTTCCCTGTCATGTCAACCAATCTTACCTGGCTGATCTTTGATCCTGCTTCTACTGTCAGCAGGTCGTTTGCAGGGTTCGGGAATGCCTTGATCTCCGCAGGTACAGTTTCATCCACATAGGTATCATCAGTCATCATCTCTATCATGACGGTCAGATCCTCATCCACGATTTCAATGCCTCCTTCAACATCGAAATATCCTGCGTGGCTTGCCATAAAGTCATACATGCCGGGTACAAGATCTTCAAAAAGATAGTCGCCGGCAGCCTGGGTATGACCATTCAGGGTAATCTGTGCATCGTGAATGGGCTCACCAAATTCATCCATCACTTCAAAAGTAAGATCATAAGTGGTCAATGCAAATTCGGCGCTTACCTCCAGGTTATCTGTAACATCCGTATCAACCCGAACGGGATCGGTGAGTCCGTCACTCCACTGCACAAAGTGGTAGCCATCATCGGGAATCGCTTCCACAGGTGTGCCGCTTTCTCCGTGTTCAACATGCTGTTCTGTATCCCCTTCGAGTGTGCCGTTTTCTCCGGCAAAGTACTCCAGGGTATATACATTAATACTGAATATCGCATGGATGGTGTGGGATTTTGTCACGTTATTGAATGTGAAGCTGGTTTCGCTGCCCACGCTGACATCGTCCACAAGCACATCCTCCAGGTGATACCCGGTATCTGCTTCAAAGTGGAAGGTCTGGTTTGTACCGTGTGTTACCTCAACGTCGCCTTCCGGGTCAACGCTTCCACCCTCTGTGGATGTGGCTGTGATAATATGGTTTGTAAATGTGAATTCTGCGTGTATACTATGGTTTTGACTCACATTTTCAAACACATATTCTTCGGCCGGATCGATGGCATTGCCATCAATGATGAGTTCAAGCACTTCGTATCCGTCAGCAGGAGTGATGGTAAAGGGTTGGTCGTCTCCGTGTGTCACTTCCACGTCGCCGGCTGGGCTGATCGTACCATTTTCA
>SLEW01000269.1 GCA_007124575.1 Bacteroidales bacterium
ATGATATACAGTCAGAAAACCGAAGAGTTTCTGGTGAGGAAGGGGCCGATTTTTGCCAATATCATTCTGGCGGATGAGATTAACCGTTCGCCGGCAAAGGTGCAAAGTGCCTTGCTTGAAGCCATGCAGGAGCGACAGGTGACCATTGGGGATCAGACCTTTATGCTGGACGAGCCTTTTCTGGTGCTTGCCACGGAGAACCCCCTGGAGCAGGAAGGTACCTATCCCCTGCCCGAGGCGCAGGTAGACCGTTTTATGTTAAAGGTGATGATCAGTTATCCTGAAAGGGAGGAAGAAAAAGTCATTCTCAGGCAGAACATGAAGCAGGAGTTTCCCGTAACTTCGCCGGTCATTGAGCCTTCGGAGATCATCAGAGCCCGGAGTGTAGTTAAAGATGTATACATGGATGAAAAAATCGAAGACTATATAACCGATATCGTCTTTGCCAGCAGACATCCGGGGCACCATAACCTGGACAAGCTGGTGCCGCTGATCAGCTATGGCGGATCGCCAAGGGCTACCATTAATATGGCGCTGGCAGCTAAAGCACATGCTTTTCTCAGGCACAGGGGTTTTGTTATTCCTGAAGATATCAGAGCCATATGCCATGATGTTATGCGACATAGAATAGGCCTTACCTATGAGGCTGAAGCAGAAAACATCACCTCTGTGGATATCATCAATGATATTCTCAACCATGTGGAAGTGCCCTGATCACGAATATTGCAAGCATCTTACGAAAATTATCCGATCCCTTGTAAGCTTACTTCAGCTAAATTATTTTGCCAGGTAAACATTATACACAACAGCTATTAAGGTGGAAACCAGTGAACTCATAAAAAAGGTACGCAAGATTGAGATTAAAACCCGCGGGCTTTCCAACCAGGTCTTTGCCGGGAATTATCACAGTGCTTTCAAAGGGCGTGGCATGGCTTTCACAGAGGTGCGCGAGTATCAGTATGGTGATGATATTCGCAATATCGACTGGAATGTAACAGCCCGTTTAAATCGCCCTTATGTGAAGGTATTTGAAGAAGAACGGGAAATGACAGTGATGCTCATGATTGATGTGAGCGGATCCCATGAGTTTGGTGCCACAGGAGCCGTCAAGGAGCAAATGGTTACAGAAATTGCTTCCGTGTTGGCTTTTTCTGCCATAAACAACAACGACAAGGTTGGTGTGATCTTCTTCAGCGAGCAGATCGAGAAGTTTATCCCTCCCAAGAAGGGAACAAAGCACATTTTGCGGATCATCAGGGAACTGATTAATTTCAGCCCTGAGAGAAAAGGAACAAATATCGGAATGGCACTGAAATATTTGCGCAATGTTAACAAAAAGAGGTCTGTGGCATTTCTTATTTCTGACTTTCAGGATAAGGGTTTTGGTGATGCATTGCAGATTGTTGCCAAAAAACATGATCTGATTTGCATTCGCGTATATGATCACAGGGAAAGAGAATTGCCTGCTGTAGGTCTGATGAAATTCAGAGATGCCGAGACAGGCAAAACGTATTGGATAGATACCTCAAGTAAATCTGTCAGAGAGCGGGTAATAGGTTATAACAGGGAGCATGAAGCATTCCTTCGCGATGTTTTTGCAAAAGCCGCTGTTGATCAAATTAACATACCTACGGATAAAGATTTTGTGCCACCTTTGATGCAGTTATTCAGGAAGCGCAGCAGATAAGTACATGGTATCTTCTGCAACGTAATGACAGGGCTTGCCCTGTCAAACCGAAATTATTAACACATGAGACATCAATTCATAATATTCTTTCTGCCGTGGATCATCTTAAGCTTTTTTACCGGCAAGGGTATGGCACAGGAAGCGGCTATGGAGATCACCCCGGAGGAGATCAAGCCTGGTGAACATGCTACCATCACTCTGAACCTTACCATACCTTCTGAAGGTTACCTTCTGGCACCCGAGCTGGCCGACCTATTGGGCGAAGAGCTTGAGTTAATACGTGCTTTGGCTGCCGACACTCTCAAGCGCACCTCCGACAGCTTATCCATAAGAAAAGAATTCATCATTACCTCATGGGAAGACGGGTATTTCCCTGTAAAGCCTTTCTCATACAAACACATATCGGATCAGGACACCATTCGTTTTGAGACCCGACCAGCTTTGTTGCAGGTTACAGCTGTGGAAGTTGACCTGGAAGAAGGATATAAGGAAATCAGACCCATCATCCAGGTTCGACGTGGCTTTTGGGAGGTGTTTATCTGGATTCTTGCTGGTCTGGTTCTTGCAGTAGTGATTTTTGTTATTTATAAAAGGGTTCAAAAACCTGATGACAAGGATATTCCTGAACCTGTCCGTCCTTTTCGTGAAGATGTGCCAGCTCACATCGCTGCCATCTCAAGTCTCGAAACACTCCGCCGAAAAGAGTTATGGAGGGAAGGAAAAATTAAACAGCACCATATAGAACTTACTGATATTTTACGTTTATATATAAGCCGCCGTTTTGGCATTGCTGCACAGGAGATGACCACAGAAGAGATCCTGGTTGCCCTGCCTTCGAAAATAAACGATTATACAGCCAGCAACTTGATTGCTGGGATTTTGAGGGAGGCTGACATGGTTAAGTTTGCAAAATACCGGCCGGATGACGATGTTCATGAGGCAGCTATTGAAAAGGCGCTCGGGTTTGTATCGTCCACCGTGCCTGAAAAAGTAGAAAAGTAGAATAATTTTAACGCATGATGCCTGATATTGAGTTTGCATATCCATGGGTACTGTATCTGCTTGCCATACCGGCAGGGATGATCATCTGGTATGTGTTAAGCTTTCGCACGCACTCAGCAGACATTCGTTATGTCCATACTGAATATGTAAAGGATGTTAAACAGAGTCTTCGTGTTTCGTTGAGGCATCTGCCATTTGCATTGCGCATCCTGGTTATTATCTTCATTATACTGACAATTGCCCGGCCACAAAGCAGCAGCAGCATCCACGAAGAATCCATTGAGGGGATAGACATCATGATCGCCCTGGACATATCCGGCTCCATGCTTGCTGAAGATTTCCAGCCTAACCGCATGGAAGCTGCCAAGCTGACTGCCATGGATTTTATTGATATGCGACCCAACGATCGTATTGGGATGACGGTGTTTAGCGGTCAGAGTTTTACATTGTGCCCGCTCACCACCGACCATGCCATGCTCAAAGAGCTCGCAGCAGGCGCAGGACCGGGCATGGTGGAAGATGGTACGGCTATAGGCGA
>SLEW01000021.1 GCA_007124575.1 Bacteroidales bacterium
AGCTCCATCATCGCGCCCCTGCTGGCCGGCACCCTGCTGGCTGTAAGTATCAATGAAGGCTTTCACCTGATAAACTTCCTGCTGATGCTGGTCATCGGTGTGGGCCTGCACGCCGCCGTAAACGTGTACAACGACATCTACGACACCATCCAGGGCACCGATAAGGTGAACGTGCACCGCAACGAGGCCAGCGGCGGGTCCGGCATCCTGCAGGAATACCCGGAGATGATGGGAAAAATGTTTACCCTGGCAAGGGCATCATTAGTCCTGGCGCTGGCAGGCACTGTAGCCCTGACCTTTTTTATCGACCGGTCGTTGTGGCCGCACTTGTGGTTTTTATATCTTTTGTCGGCATTTTTCAGCAAATATTACACGGCCCCGCCGGCAAAGCTGGCCTACAGAGGTTTTGGAGAAGTCTCCGTATGGTTTGCCTTTGGTCCGATGGCCATCATGATCGCCGCGGTAAGTCAAAACATCGGCTTTCACCCCCAGGTGCTGACACTCATGCCCGCCACCGGACTGAGCACCCTTTCCATTTTGCTGGCCGGTCAGCTGATCGACCTGGATGCCGATAAAGATGGTGGCAAACACGGGGTGGCAAGCCGACTTGGCACCTGCCAAACAGCCTGGATATATCTTCTGGTGCAACTGGCCATCGTCGCCAATGTCATTACGCTGGCTATCGTTTTACCTTCTCCCGGCTGGCCCCTGCTCCTGGGTCTTCTTCCCTATATCCTTATCTTCCCAAAAGCCGCCGGCATCATCATGAAACACCATGACAACGCCGCGATCCTCAAAAAAGGCGCAAAGCTTACCGTACTGATCCACGTCTCCTTCTCCTTGCTGCTCATTATTGGGATGGCCATGCGGTTAATGTGGTAATGTGCTAATGTGACAATGTGCTAATGTGCTAATGTGCTAATGTGCTAATGTGGCAATGTGCTAATGTGACAATGTGACAATGTGCTAATGTGACAATGTGGTAATGTGCTAATGTGCTAATTAATTGATATTCATTGGTTTAAGTAAGAATATAGTTGTTCTTTGAGGGAAAACGTTCTTTTTTGTGGGAAAACTTGATGGAACGCGAATGAGGCGGATGCTTCGCAGCGCGGATTTGCGCGGTGGCTTTTGCGGCGAACAGGGAGGCTGTTGTGCTGGTTTTTTTATATTCATGTAAATTTGTTAAACGACAGGGTTAAAAAAACCATGATCTGATAGTTGGAAGCACTACAGCGAAAATCCGTGCTTGCCGATGGCCATCCGCGTTCATCCGCGTTCATCCATGACAGCAAACTAAAACCCCGATAACGTCAAAGTACAACCCCATCACGCACTAACCACCTCAAAACTCCACCAATTAGCAAATTAGCACATTGGCAAATTAGCACATTAAAACAGGTTCCTGAGCAAGATAAAAAACAACGGTGCCGTAAGCGATCCCAGCAGGTTAACCATATCATTTGGACTGAGCGCCTCTGCCTTGCCCTGCTGTTTCCCGAACATAGCCAGACGCTCCATACGTGGTTCGGCGAAAGCGCCCAGCAGGGTATCCACGAAGGAGGAGAGAAATCCTGCCATTCCCAGCATCAAAACCATACCCGTATGAAAACTGCCGTCAAACAGGTAAATGGACAATGCGGCGATGAGCAGAGCGCCGGTTAACCCTGCCAGGCTACCTGCCAGAGATATTCCGCCGGAGACTCCCGAGGCCCGCATGCGCATTTCCCCGAGGGCAAAGGACCTCCGGTGAAAGATCGGGCCGGCCTCACTAGCCCAGGTGTCGGCAGTAACCGCAGCGATCGATGCAATAAAAAGGTAAGGCAGGCGCTCATCTCCTGTGATCAGGTAAGTTCCGGAGATCAGCAGGGCCCACAGGATGTTGGCCAGCACCTGCCAGCTGTTTCGCCTGTTGGCTTTAGGTTTGCGCCCTTTGAAGGCCGTGTTCACCTTGGTCAGTATCACAGAGGAAAAGAAAAAAGCCAGCACCGGCACGATCCAGTCCACACCAAGAACACCAAGAAAATAGACACCAAGGAAATAGACGACCACGGCCGCTTGTTTAGTCAGCAGTCCCATCCTGAAAAACAGAAAAGCACCCGCGGCAGAAAGCAACACCACCAGCAGAAGCAGCGGCAAGCTGCCCTCGTAACGCTCCATGATCATAAAAAACAAGGCAGACCCCACCGGGATGGAAAAGTTATCGGAGCCCCTGTAGGATATCACCTCAAAGGTGATGGCCAAAAGGATGGCAAGGATGATGTATGTATGGATATCGATGGTACGGGAAGGCAGCAGAGTATAGTAAATAAGAAAAGCCGTAACGGCAAATCCCAGCACGCCATAAAGACTTTTTTCCTCCCTGAACATGTTGAAATACCTGTTGCCGGGCTTGATCTGGCCTGTGAGGTTGGCCGTGGTGTCAGAGACAGTTAGTATTAGCAGGGATATCTGAAAATAATGCAGGGGATGATTATATAGCAGGATAAAGGCGGTGATGATACCCAGGGGATAAAAGAGGGTGCCCAGGCTGGCATCCTCCGTACGATGGACGATGCGAAAGCGCCGTGAGTAAAAGGTAGCCAGGGCAAAAAGGGATCCCGCGGCGATCAGGATCAGCAACACATGCCTCTCCAGGAAAAGGGTAAGAATAAAAATGGCCAGTCCGGTGAGCAAATGAATGCTTTTACGTATCAACCGGTTTTTTAATGACATAGAAGGCTGCTTTTTGAATAAGACGATTATATGGAACTAACAATGCCCCGGCAAAAATGTTGCAACCGGAGTGCATCTGTTGCTCCACGGTTTTTGTGTATATTTGTTTGTAATCAGCACTAAACGGGGTTAAACTGCAGCATAAATGAAGTACATCAACCTCTTGTTTTTCGGCATCATGGTGGTGATGAACTACCTCGCCAACGCCCTTCCGCTTGGCGGAAGGACCACCGGCGAGATATCGGCACAATATGACAACCTGTTTGTGCCGGCCGGGATCACCTTTTCCATCTGGGGCTTCATATATATCCTGCTTGGGATCTTCATTGTACTGCAGTTCAGGACGCAACAAAGGGAGGTGGTGTCGGCCATCGGCTGGGCCTTTGCCATAAGTTGCGCACTCAACGCCTTATGGATCGTGGCATGGCATTACGACAGGCTTCCGCTGTCCATGCTTATCATGATCGCCCTGCTGGCCGTCCTGGTG
>SLEW01000115.1 GCA_007124575.1 Bacteroidales bacterium
GGTTGCGGTTGTCATAATCGAGGTGGTTGATGCCGTAGACCATCATGGCACTGTCGTCGGGCATGCTCCTGGCTTTATCCTTTATCTTGAAGGGTGCACTAAGGAGAACCAGCTCCGCGCCTGCCTCCAGGTGTCCTCTGAGGCTCCCTCCATTTTGGCTGGCTGGCACGGTAGGATCGTTAAACTTCCCGGTGCAGTCGACCACCATACGCACGCCATGATCTTTCCAGCCGATCTCAGCAGGATTTCTATGCTGCCTGAGTACTTTAACCAGAAAACCATCATAGCTGAGCAGGCCTTTGGCTTCATCGAGAATCTCAAAATGCCTGGGCGGGTTGCCAAAACCGTGGATAAAGCGTGACAGGTTACCGTAGGTGGAATCGGTTTCCATCACCTGGATGATATGCTCCAGACTTTTACCTACTTCTCTGCCCACATTGATCACCACACCATCAAAGTGACGGTATATCAGCTGATACCAGAGTGTTAGTTTACCAATGCGGCCTAAGCCATTAATACCTAAAAGATTTTTATTTTTCAGGGCTTCCATAATGATAGATTTTTGGGATGTATAACAATGGTTTTACCGTATAATCTCAGTATAGTCGGTTTGGTAGTGGCCTTTATAGATGTTGCCTGAAAATCCGTCAATGGATATTTTATCTCCTGGCAGCAGGGTATCTCCATTAATAATACACCTTTTCTCTTTCTCGTTCACATGCAGGGTGCGGCAATTAAGCACGCATACTTTTCCAAGGCGGGCTGCGGTAACCGCGGCATGGGATGTAGTACCTCCCCTGGCAGCAACCAGGCCATCGCATTCAAAGATAATAGGAATATCGTCAGGAACGGTATCGGGGCGCATCAAAATACAGGGATCATCCGGATATTGCTTCCTGAGCTCCATGATATCGTCCATGTCGATGGCCAGCCTGCCGTTTAATGCGCCACCACCTCCTCCAATACCCCTGCCAAGAAGTTGCATCCGTGAAACGGTATCAAGAAATACCTGCAGGCGCTCGGTCTTGTGAGTATCCTGGTCACGGATCTGCAGGATATACAGATCTTTTGGATCTGGTGATTCAAAAGTAAACTCGATCTCCTGGTGACTGAAGCCTTTCTTTTCCACAAGATCAGAAGCGATCTCACGAAGCCGCGCATAAATGTCCGGGAGCAACTCCTCCATGGACTCCTGGTTTTCCCTGCCCGTAAGCTTCTTTTGTGATATGGATACCGGCAGTGCATGTACCAACCCGGCCACAATATCCTCACCCTGGCTGCAAAGGGTAAAATCACCATTAAGGTAAATCCCGGGTTTCTGGATAAGGGAATTCTGAGTAAACACCACGCCAGTACCCGAATATTCATCAATATTACCCAGTACCATTTGCTGGATTACCACGGCGGTACCCCATTGATCAGCAATTTGCAGGTGATCACGATATACGTTCGCACGCTCCGAACCCCAGGAGTCAAATACGCTCATGATGGCCTGCTTAAGCTGCTTCCAGGGGTCCTCTTCGAAATAAACTTTCTCTTTTGCCAGGACTTCTTTATACGCAAAAGCCATTTCACGCATCTGATCAGGCGTGAATTGGGTTTTCTTCTCCACCTCATATCTGTCTTTAAAATCTATCATCACCTGGTCAAAAACATCGCGATTAATGCCATATGTCATGCCCCAGCTCTGAAGCAACCGCCGGTAGCAGTCCCAGGAGGTCCAACCAAAATTGGACTGTTTACTCAAGGCTTCCACAACCTCATCATTAAGCCCAACATTCAAAAAAGTATTCATCGCCCCTGGCATAGAGATGGCGGTACCTGAACGGACTGACAGCAACAGGGGATTTTCCGGCAAGCCAAAGCCCCTGCCGCACTTCTTTTCCAGTCGCTCCAGATGTTGCCGTATAAGTTCATCCACCTCACTATCAAGCGATGGGTTGCTGCTGATCGCTTTGCGACGACGAAAGACTTCGGTGCTCAATACAAAACCCGGAGGCACCGGGAAACCATCCATGTATAGCATCTTCTGAAAATAAGCTTTTGATCCAAGAAAGATCTGGTTGTCCATCTTGGGAGTCGACTCATAAACGGGACTAATCACAAGATCTGGATCATAAGACATGATATGCCTGATAACATCCGGAGGAAAATTATCCACCATGTCCTGCAATGCATGGATCATCCGGGAAATATAGTTGTCAAGCGGCTGGATAAGGAACGAGGCGTACAATATTTCCCGATAAAAAGACTCCGACTTTTTGACCAGCAGCTCCTTCTTTTCAGCTTCACTCAACTTGTTTTCCGGATCAAATATCTGGGGTATGATCATGCGCAGGGGCTGATCATAGAAACCAAAAAAATAGGTATTCGTGATGTCCTTCACGTTTTTAGACATAAACTGGAACAGGTTAATAAACTGTCCAAGCGTAAAGCTTTCACTTGTAAGTCCATAGCGAAGCATTTGCAGGTTGGCATCCAGCCCCTGGCTGGTTACACCATCCAGCTCAAGTCCCCGGCGAAACAAGGCCATGATGTCATAGGAATCCTTTAAAGAGCGGGCAGTAATGAATTCGGTGTGTGCAACATAGATCTTTTCTTCCATGAGTGTGGCAGCCACACGCTCCAGGCGGAAAATCAATCCAAGTGCCTCAAATTTATCTTCACGATACTGACCATACATGGATGGAATACCAAAGGCTATGTGTCTTTTATGATAGATACTTTCCCAGCCTTCACTATGTTCCTTGCTGAAAATAACTTCATTAAGATGCTCCATTAAATCGAAGATCTCCGAAATGCTCTTTTCTGTATCGTCGTTCTCAAGGTTGTGCTTCAACTTATCGATCTGCTCCCTTGAGAAGAAATGATAGCGCGACAGGACGGATGTAATATCTGTGGCATCAAAAGAATACTTCTCACGCAAGAGGGCGTAGAGTTTAAAGAGCAGTCCAAGCCGTTTTTTGTCATCCTCAAAGTCGTGTGTTGTGTTTTCCAGAAGCTCTTCAAAACGATCGAGACTCAGCTTGAGCAGATCTTCAGCTCCGAGATGTGAGCTTTCTGACATCGCGCCGAGCAGGTTGTTAACACCGGTAAACCAGCGGCTGCCGGTGTCAAGACGTTGAGAAACCTCCTGCGGAAGCAGCTCATCAAGATGCGCTTTATCTCCATCAAACCAATAATGAAAAATCCTTTTGCA
>SLEW01000058.1 GCA_007124575.1 Bacteroidales bacterium
GACAACGAGGTGGAGATGCATGCCATCCTCGCAGAATACAATCTGCCGGCACGCTTTGAAAAAGAAGTGGAAGCCGAGGCGGAAAAGGTAACTGTTGATATTCCGGATAAGGAGATCAGGAAGCGACGTGATTTCCGCAAGGTAACCACGTTTACCATCGACCCGGCTGATGCCAAGGACTTTGATGATGCCCTTTCGGTGAAAAAGCTCGAAGATGACAAGTATGAGGTTGGTGTACACATTGCCGACGTCACCCATTACGTGAAGCCGGATACCATCCTCGAAGAGGAGGCTCAGAGCCGGGCTACGAGCATTTACCTGGTAGACAGAACGGTGCCCATGTTACCTGAAAAGTTGTCCAACCTGGTATGTTCGCTAAGGCCGAATGAGGAAAAACTTACTTATTCCGTGGTCTTTACCATAAACAGCCAGGCCAGGGTATTGAAAACATGGATTGGCAAGACGATTATCAAGAGTGACCATCGTTTTAATTATGATGAAGTACAGGACATTATAGAAAAGGGTGCAGGCAATTTTCATGAGGAGATCGCGGTTCTTAACAACTATGCCATCAAGATCCGTGAACGTCGCATGCGCAACGGTGCGATAGACTTTGAACGTCAGGAAGTTAAATTTAAGCTTGATGAAAAAAGCAATCCCGTGGAGGTTTATTTCAAGGAACAAAAAGAGGCCCACAAGCTGATTGAAGAGTTCATGCTATTGGCAAACAGGGCTGTAGCGGAGAGGATAGGCAAATCAAAGGGTAAGGAGAAGCCCAAAACCTTTGTGTACAGGATCCATGACATTCCCAATCCGGAAAAGCTCAATACCTTATCGACTTTTGTGGAAAAACTGGGTTATAAGATCAAGACGGATACACGCAACAATATCTCCAAATCATTCAACAAGCTTCTGAAAGACTCGCAGGGTAAGGGAGAGGAGAATCTTATCGAAACCCTGACCATCCGGACTATGGCCAAGGCCGAATACAGTACGGTCAATATTGGCCACTATGGACTGGCTTTCGACCATTATACGCATTTTACGTCACCTATACGGCGTTATCCTGACATGATGGTACACCGTTTGCTTTTTGAATACAGTGAAGGCAAGCCATCGGCCAGACAAGAACAGTATGAAGATTTATGCCAGCATTCATCTGAGCTGGAAAGGCGCGCACAGCAAGCTGAACGTGATTCTATAAAATATAAGCAGGTAGAGTTCATGGCCGAAAAGATAGGGGAGGAGTTCGACGGATTGATATCGGGGGTTTCCAAGTGGGGTATCTTTGTGGAGATCAAGGAAAACAAATGCGAAGGCATGATCCGCTTAAGCGATATGGGAAATGATTACTACTATCTTGACGAGGAAAACTTCCGCGTTATTGGGTATAACAACAAGAAAGAGTATAAGCTGGGTGATCCAATAAGGATAAAGATCAAGCGAGCTAATTTTTTGAAAAAAGAGCTTGATTTTGAATTGGTGGAATAGCCAATTACCTTAAATAAGGTTCAATCTGCTGTAGAGTTCCTTCCGGTAAAGTCCGCCGATAGGCAACACCTTCATCTTGCCTTCAATCACCAGATCAGGGTATTTGATGGAGAAGATTTTGTTCAGGTTGACGATAAAGGAACGATGTATTCTAACAAAGTCTTTTGCAGGAAGGATGCGAACCATTTCCTTCATGGTGGTGTGTGTGGTGTAGCTGTTGTCTGATGTGTTGATTA
This sequence comes from Bacteroidales bacterium, assembly GCA_007124575.1. Taxonomy (GTDB): domain Bacteria; phylum Bacteroidota; class Bacteroidia; order Bacteroidales; family UBA7960; genus PUPG01. The sequence goes on from SLEW01000058.1 coordinate 1,728, forward strand.
CCACATAGTCTTTCAGTGCTTCCACATAATAGATATCATCAAAGTTGATTTTGTTCAGCCTGTAATCGGCCCGCACGAAAATCGAATCCTTTGATTCTTTGTTTTCTATGAGAGAGTGATAGAGGTCACGTTCTCTTTTGACTTCCTCATCTTTCTCATACTTATAGAGAGCCATTTCGATGGTGGTCTGCAGCTCTTTTTCCTTGAAAGGCTTTATAATATAGCCATAGGGCTCTGTGATCTTGGCTTTGTTGAGGGTGTTTTCATCAGCATAGGCCGTAAGAAAGATCACAGGCAGTGAAAAACGTTCTTTGATTTCCTTGGCGGCGTCGATACCCGTCATGGAGCCTTTAAGCATGATATCCATCAGGATAAGGTCAGGTTTATTATCTTCCACTTCCCTGATAGCTTTCTCACCGCTATTTACAATGTTCGTAACCTGATATCCCAGTTTTGTCAGAATATTTTGGATATCCCTTGCTACAATGCTTTCGTCTTCAACGACTAAAATTTTTACTTTTGCCATATCTGTAAGTTTTAAGTTTCTTTGTAACGCTGTCTGACCTGGAAAAAAATAAAAATAAAGATTATTTTCTTCAACAAGCATTTTTATAGTTTCCGCGTCAAAATTAATAAATTTTGTCGATGTTTCAACACTTAATTGCTTGATTTGGGAAAATTTAACAAGAAAACGTAAATTTATTAAGGATATTTTGCGATAGAATTTGTTTTTGCTTTTGATTTTGAACCTGTTTTGTCAAACTATTATGAATATTATTTAAATTTTAAAAATTATTATTAATCATCATCAGTCTGTTAGTATTGTTTGTAAATAATGTGCTATATGTTTGACAAGGTTATTTATTAAAAGTTTTACACAGATAATTAACAGGATTTGATAAGATATTTTTTTGATTTTCAGGTGTTAGGTTTAGTTATTAACAAACTGTTCATTCTGTCTGCAGTGAATAAAAAGAGGGATATTAACATGTTAAAAACCCTTCCGGATTGTCAATAAGTTGTTGATATTTTTTTGCAAGTCGGGCATTAAAAATTTGGTTATGTAAGAAAAGTTTGTATATGGATTTATTTTACGATTTGTCAAGGAAAAAATATCATTAATTATTAACAAGGCTCGTTGAGTAATGAACATACAGTTGTTAATAAATCATAAAATGCTGCCAGTCATTCGCTTTTATTTCATCAACATGTATAGCTACTTAAGATACGATATGCCTAAGTCATTGATTCAAAAATTTATGTAGTATCTTTGATATTTGAATAGCATTGTACAACAAAAAAGAGTTTTCAACAATGGAGAAAAAAACGCTGAACATAGCTATTGGCGGGGATCATGCGGGGTTTGAGCTTAAAGAGCACCTCAAGGTTTTTTTGGCTTCACAGGGACATGTTTTTACAGACTATGGACCGCCGTCGGCAGAAAGCACCGACTATCCTGATCAGATCCACCC
>SLEW01000142.1 GCA_007124575.1 Bacteroidales bacterium
ATCGACGGGCTGACCAAGATATCCGACATCTTTGACCAGACCACCTCGATCCAGGCTGAGAACTTCCGGAAGATGCTGCTGACGCTGTCTGACGACGTCAGGGTAATCCTCATCAAGCTTGCCGACCGCCTGCACAACATGCGCACGCTGGAGTCGCTGCCTCCCAAAAAGCAGCTCAAGGTGGCCAACGAAACCCTTTACCTCTTTGCTCCCCTGGCGCACAGGCTTGGCTTTCACGCTATCAAAAGCGAACTTGAAGACCTGGCAATGAAATATACCGAGCCGGAAGTGTATCAGACCATACAACAAAAGCTGGCTGACACCAGGGAAGAACGAACCCGCTTCATCCAGTCTTTCACCAAACCCATTCGCAGGGAGCTGCAAAAAGAAAATCTCGACTTTAACCTTCAGTCCCGCACCAAGTCTATCAGCTCGATATGGGGGAAGATGAAAAAGAAAGAGGTTCCTTTCGAGGAGGTGTATGACATCTTTGCTGTCCGGATTATTCTGAATACAAGGGATGAGCGTGAGAAAGCCGACTGCTGGCGGGCTTATTCCATCGTGACGGACATATACCAGCCCAACCCTGACAGGCTGCGCGACTGGATATCCACCCCCAAGGCGAATGGGTATGAGTCACTGCATACCACCGTCATGAGCCGGCAAGGGCGGTGGGTTGAAGTGCAGATTCGTTCCGAAAGGATGGATGAGATCGCCGAGAAAGGCTATGCTGCCCATTGGAAGTATAAGGAAACGAAATCCGGAGAGAGCGGCATTGACAAGTGGCTTCGCCGGATCCGTGAGATTTTGAAAAGCGCCGAATCGGATGCCCTGGATTTTATTGATGATTTTAAGCTTAACCTTTTTTCTGATGAGATCATCGTGTTTACTCCCAAGGGCGAGTTGCGCACCCTGCCCATGGGATCTACCGCCCTTGACTTTGCCTATAGCATCCATACACAGGTGGGTGATAACTGCCTGGGGGCAAAGGTGAACCACAAGCTGGTGGCACTCAGCTATGAGCTTAAAAGCGGAGACCAGGTGGAGATCATCACCTCCAAAAAACAAGCACCCAAGACTGATTGGCTCAATTATGTAACTACCGCCAGGGCAAAAGGCAAAATCAAATCGGCCCTCAAAGAAAAACGAAAAAAGCAGGCTGAAGAAGGAAAAGAGATCCTTGAAAGGAAGCTAAAGCAGTTTAAAATAGATCATTCACAAGAAACAGTAAATAAACTGTTGGACTATTTTAAGCTATCATCTCCCCTGGACCTGTATTATGAGATTGCCATAGGAAATATTGGTCAGAAGGAAATCAAAGCTTATGCGACAGAACAGGACGGTGGCGGTCTGCTGAGCTACATCCGAAAACCTTTCTCCCGCTCCAGAGACCAGCAAGCTGACAAAGAACCAGCGAAAGACCCCATTCGTCAGCAACTGAAAGACAAGCCGGATACCCTGCTGATCGGAGACAGCATAGACAATCTGAGCTATAAGCTCTCCCCCTGCTGCAATCCCATCCCGGGTGATGACGTTTTTGGATTTGTAACTATCCAGGATGGTATAAAGATTCACCGCAACAACTGTCCGAATGCGATGCAGCTCATGTCGAAATATGCCTACCGCGTGGTAAAGGCCAAATGGATGACCAACAAAAGCATTGCGTTCCTGTCGGGCCTGCGCCTGAAAGGCATCGATCAGGCAGGCCTGCTGCAGACCATTACCAATACTATCTCCAGCGAAAATAACGTGAATATCCGCAATATCCATCTTGACACCCATGACGGCACCTTTGAAGGTGAGTTGATGGTGTATATCAATGACACCCAACATCTGAACTCCCTGATCAGGAAACTTAAAAAGGTCCATGGCATTCAAAAAGTGTCGCGAATCGGAAAGATGGAGGCTTCCTCCTGATTTTGTCAACGGCATCCTGTATTATTATTTAAATAGATTTCAAATAAGCAGGATATTTTGTATCTTTATACCCGATAATATTTTAGGTATCAAGTAAAGGATTCCGTTTGAGGTTTCCGGTTAAATTGTTTTGTTATGGCAAACATACAAGCACAAGCCGATCAGGATGTTTTTGAGACCGTCAAGGGCATATTTTCAGCTTACCTGGAGCGTAACGGGCATCGAAAAACTCCTGAGCGCTTTACGATACTTCGTGAAATTTATTTAACTGACGGGCATTTTGATGTGGAGTCGTTGTACATTAAGATGAAGAACAACAAATACCGTGTCAGCCGTGCTACTTTGTATAACACCATTGAGTTGCTGCTAAACTGCAACCTGGTGGTGAAGCATCAGTTTGGCAAGAATGTGGCCCAGTTTGAAAAGTCTTACAAGTACCGCCAGCACGACCACATGGTATGCAGCAAATGCGGTAAGGTCTTTGAATTTTGTGACCCCCGGCTGCAAGCGATCCAGGATTCCGTGGAGGATCTTATGAATTTCCAGGTCACTCACCGTTCATTTGCCTTTTATGGGCTCTGCAAGCATTGCCGTTAAATCAACTTTGTTTCTCTGGTTTATTTATGGTATTTTTGATTTTGCTAACACCATAAGCCAAAGCTGATGAACGAAACAAACAAGGCCGATGTCCTGCTGGGATTGCAGTGGGGTGATGAAGGCAAAGGTAAGATTGTGGACGTGCTGACCCCACATTATAAAATGGTTGCGCGATTCCAGGGTGGTCCCAATGCTGGTCACACGCTGGTTTTTGAAGGTAAAAAGTACATTTTGCATACCATCCCCAGCGGGATTTTTCATAAAGGCTGCTGGAATGTAGTAGGTAATGGTGTGGTACTTGATCCCTTTATTATCAATAAAGAGCTTGATCAGCTCGAAATCCCTATGGAAGAGCTGCAGGAGTCCCTTTTCATATGTGGGAAAGCACATCTCATATTGCCATCTCACCGTTTGCTGGACGCTGCTTTTGAAAAAAAGAAGGGAAACCTGAAGATCGGCAGCACGCTTAAAGGGATTGGCCCTGCTTACACTGATAAGGTGGCTCGTACGGGGCTGCGTCTTTCCGATACAGCCTCCCCTGGTTTTGCTGATAAATATGAGCGTCTTAAGGAAGAGCACCTGCGCATGGCCGAAAGCCTGGGTTATGAGATCCGGGAGCTGGTCCTCGATGGGTTTAACTTCGAGGATTATGAGAAGGCATGGTTTTCCGGCTTAGAGCGTCTTA
>SLEW01000184.1 GCA_007124575.1 Bacteroidales bacterium
GGGGTAAAATGAGCCTTCCTTCCGGAGCCTCGGTGTCGATGGGAGTGATCAGGACTACCAGGTCGCCATAGGTAAGGAGGTCGCCCAGGAGTGAGTGCGACCGGTAAGCCGTTTCGGGCATGGCTTTCCGCAGTGCGGCGATGGCATCTTCCAGGTTATGCGGATTCACGGCGCAAAAAGGCAGCACGGTTGTCTGGTAGCTTTCCTCCAGGTATTTTTTGGTTGGTGCTTGCAGTTCCTGTTGGTCCGATTTGTTGTGAAAGATCACAAAAGGGACATCTTGCCGCTTGAAAGCCTCCACCAGCCGTTTTTCAGCTTCATCAAACACATTATTCGTGATCACAAGTACGGCAAGGTCCACTGTTTTCAGGGCCTTCAACGATCGCCCGACGCGTTTTTGGCCCAATTCGCCAATATCATCAATGCCCGCAGTGTCTACCAGGATTGCCGGTCCGATGCCAGGTATTTCCATGGACTTCCGGACCGGATCGGTCGTCGTTCCGGGCACATCGGATACAATGGCGATATCTTGCTGTGCCATGGCATTGATGAGGGAGCTTTTGCCATTGTTCCGGCGGCCGAATATGCCGATATGGGGTTTTGATTCTCTGCCTTTGGCCATGAACGGATGCATTTTAATATGCACAAAGATAGGAAAATATAGGCTTACAAAGGAAGCTGCAATCATGTTGACCCAAAGGGACTTATCATCATCAAAGACCCGGTTAGAATTGGTGGATCACTTATCCAGCTTATCTTTCAGGGTTTTGAATCCCCCGCCGAGCACTTCATTGGCTTCAAGCACCGTCATGAATGCATCAGGATCGATGTCATGAATGAAATCCTGGAGGATGGCCACCTCCCTGCGGGTTACGGTGGTAAAAATGATCTTGTGATGCTTCCCGCCAAACATGCCTTCTCCCGTGATAAAAGACCCCCTTCTCCCCATTTCATGCACGAGCTTTTGCTGAATCTCCTTATGCTTCTTGCTGATGATAAACAATGTTTTGTCGTAGTTGGGACCTTGCAGCACCACATCCACGATTTTACCATAAACAAAAATGAGGATCCAGGAATAGAGCGGAATGCGCCAGTCGCCAAACACTACGAGGCCCAGCAACACTACCAGGGAATCCACGATGATCATAATCTGTCCTACCGGCATGCTGCTGAAGCGTCCGATGATCATGGCAAGCACATCCGAACCGCCCGTCGAAGCCCTGGCACGAAATATCAATCCCACGCCCAGTCCCACCAGGAGGCCGCCAAACACGGCTGACAGCAGGGCATCGTCTTCCACCAGGGGCTCATAGCCAGTAAAATACCCTCCCACATCCACCAATACAGCAATCAGCACAAGGGTCGTAAATGTTTTCACCCCAAAACGCGGACCGAGGATCTTCAGGCCTATCCCAAGCAGGATCATGTTAAAGACCAGCGCCGTAACCCCCACGGGAAGGCCCAGCTGGTGATGCAGGATTATGGATATCCCATATATTCCGCCCGGCAGAATTTTATAGGGTATGATGAAATAGACATACCCAAAGGTCAGGATAACGGATCCCAGCAAAATGAAGGCGTAAGCCTTGAACCATTTTTTGCTAAAGGGCTTTTCCTTGCTGATGTAAGCTGCCATAATGGGCTTCTTATGATTTAGAAAACAAAAATAATTGTTTCACTCCATCGGCTGACAAAAACAGGCAACAAAATAAAAAAATCGCAACTTCACAGAATCCGGGGCGCCGCTGATTGAGCAGGTGTAAACGTTCCATCTGCCGGATGCAGATCTGACCTGAACAATATCAGTTTCGTTTTGTTACAACTTAAAAATACAATAATCTGATTTTTTGCAACATTTCTGAAAACCCATGTGTGGTTTATTCAGGGCATTTTCTTTTTTTCCTCAGCCGTGGAGCACACGATTCCTTCCGGATTCATTGATTGCAAACCAAACAAGAAAGGATAGAGCTATGAAAACAAGTGTATTGATCTTTTTGAGTCTGTTTACGATGAGTTTAACTGGACACGCGGATCAGCATGACCGTGGTGAGGATCATCACGAACAGGAGAAGTTGGTAGTGTTATGGACCAGTGACGACTCCAACCTGGCAGAGCGGATGGTGTTTCCTTATGTCCATGATGCCCAAGCTGCCGGATGGTTTGATGAAGTTACTCTTATTGTATGGGGGCCTTCGGCAAAACTGCTTGCAGAGAACGTGGTCATCCAGGAAAAGCTGGAAAATATTAGTGAGATGGGGGTGACTGTTGAAGCCTGCATCGTTTGCACCCATGAATACGGGGTAAACGAAATCCTCGAAGATTTTGACTACCTGAACTTAAAGCCTATGGGAGAGCCCCTTTCCGGCTACATCAAAGACCCCGGGGTCCATGTGCTTACTTTTTAAAGTAAGCCCCTTGTGTTATCTTTGATCAGCGAAAATAACTGCCTATGAGACAATTTATACTCTCCCTAACCATATTGTTTCTGCGCGCACCGGGTTTTGCCCGGGAACATACATTATTCGTGGTGGGTTTGCGTATGCATGGATTGACTTCGTGGCATCCATAACTGCTGAAATTAATATATTTTGCATAAAGCATAGCCGATTCTTTTTCTGCAAAAAACAATCGCTCAAGTATGTATTACTCAAATTGACAAATTATGGCCGGCGAAAAACATGGAAGCGGAGCTGCAGGTGCAGTATACGCATTGGGCTTTATCGGAGCCCTCATTTATTTTATTTCTGTCTCAACAGGTTTTTGGGCGGGCATGTTTGGTGTTCTCAAGGCAATTGTATGGCCTGCTTTCCTGGTTTATGAGGCATTGAAGTACCTGGGAGCATAATCCGATTTGCGTATCCAACCCCCGGGGACCCGGACGATAAGGTTCACATCAGCTGCCTTGCAGGTCAGAAGATGCAAATGGCACGGCTGTCATTATTCTTCCAACGCCGTGATCCTGCGTTTAAGTTGCAGGATGGTGTTTTGCTGATCTTTAATGATGGTTTGTTGTTCTTTCATCCCCTCAACGAGTAAAGGAATGATTGCTGAATATTCCATCAGAAAGATATCATTACTTTCATCATATCGAACGGACTCAGGTATGATATTCTGGACATCCTGGGCGATAAAACCCAGGTTGAACCACTCATCGTGTTTCATCCAGCGAAACCTGACCCCATTAAGCTGCATGA
>SLEW01000051.1 GCA_007124575.1 Bacteroidales bacterium
GGGTAATCCGGGGGTCATCCTTGCAGGATAGCTGAGGTCCGTGCTTTTCAGCGTCCACAAACATGGAACGGAACTTGTGCATCATGAAGGGTTTCCCGTGCAGGCCAATGCGTTCGTGTTTATAAAAAACAGGACCTTTGGATGTGAACTTTACGATGAGCGCCGTGATAAGGAATACCGGTGAGAGAAGGATTAGACACAAGATTGACACGACCACATCAATGAAACGCTTGATTGACTGTTGCCAGGCGGGCATCAAACCTGATTGTACCTCTATGAGGGGCGTACCGAATATGGAGGTCATTTTTACAGTGCCCAGGAGAATATCCTGCATCTCAGGGATGATCTTGACAACTACGTTGTTGGCATAAAGATCCGTGAGAATTTTACTGATCTTTTTGTGCTCGCGCGATTCCAGCGCAATGATGGCCTCCTCAACCTTTTGATCTTCAATGATTCCAGGCAGATCCTCTATGCTTCCCAGGTGTGAAAGATGCTCTATCATAGGGAATTCGTCATGTTGGCTGGCATTTACAAAGCCGATGAGCTTGTTGCCTGCAGACTTCCTCTGAGCATTCAGTTCTTTTGTTATTTCTATGGCTTTTTTCTGGCTTCCTACGATGATGGTATTAAACCCAATGGTTCTGTTATGTATTTTCCGGATAATGTGAGTGGACAGGATAAAACGGAAGGTGGCGGTAAAGAATACGTGCAGGACAAACAAGATCATCAGCGACTGATAATAGCCCTTGCTGGCTGTTACAGCCTGATCCAGCAGGATCACAAAATAGATTACCAGCACACCAATGATGGAGGTAAAGATAGTTTGGCCAAACTGACCCAGCCGGGATCGCCGGAAAATGTTTTTGTAGGACCCACTTACATAATACAGAATAAGCCAGAAAAGAGGGATGATGACCAGGCCGAAGAAAAGATTATCCTGCACAAAAACTTCATCCTTGAATTTATTAAACGCAAAGCCATTCTCGGATCCCAGGATATGAATGAACAATAGCCAGGCCAAAGCAGCTGCAATAAAATCAATAATGACAAATATGGTAATGTAAAATCGCTGTAGCCGTTTATCCATTGAATCGATTACATTTATAGACCCAGGGAGCTGCCTTATAGTGGCTATTCATTGATCTTTGTGATGTATAAAAGGTGTTGGGAATTATAAAAGATTAACGCCTCCCCTGGCAACATATTGCTTTAGTCAGAAACTAAAAGTGATTTGTTTACATGAATTCCATTTTTAATCGGACATTACCTGTATGTTTTGTTTGATTTTATCCATAATCCGGTATGCCAGGTCAAGGGAAGCATACCCATCATTAATGCTTACCAGGGGTTCGGTATCTTTGGTGATGGAATCATAAAAGGTTTCCAGCTCTGTTTGTATTGCATTGATGGGTTTGATCTCTGGTTTTTCAACCCATATCTGCTTTTTATTCTTTTCCGCACCCAGGTCAATGATCATCGCCATGGGATCTGGGGTGGCCACCACATCCTTCATCCTGATAATCTGAGTTTCCTTTGCGAGAAAATCTACTGCAATGTAGCCATCCTTCTGGAAAAACCGCGTTTTACGCATGCTTTTCATGGATATTCTGCTGGCTGTAAGATTGGCAACACATCCGTTGGAGAATTCAATGCGTGCATTGGCAATGTCGGGGGTGTCGGATACTACTGCTACACCGCTGGCACTTAACTTTTTTACTTCAGCATTCACAATGTTGAGAACAATGTCAATGTCGTGAATCATTAAATCAAGTATGACGGGCACATCGGTGCCACGTGGATTGAACTGTCCCAGGCGGTGGGCTTCGATGAACATGGGGTTGGTAAAATAGGGTTTTGCAGCGATGAAAGCAGGGTTGAAACGCTCCACATGGCCTACCTGTACTTTTACGCTGGCCTCCCCGGCGAGGGCAATTAGCTTGCGGGCCTCTTCCATGGTGGTTGTCAAAGGCTTTTCAATGAAGACATGTTTGCCATGTTTGAGTGCTTTCGATGCACATCCATAGTGAGACACTGTGGGGGTCACGATATCTATGATGTCTGCCATGGCAATCAGCTCATCTTCAGATTCAAACCTTCTGACATTAAATGTAGACGCTACAGCCCTGGCTGTTTCTTCATCCGGATCATAAAATCCAATTAAATCAAAACGGTCAGAAGCCAGAATGCACTTGATATGAATTTTTCCCAGATGCCCGGCTCCTAAAACTCCTATCTTTAATGACATATTATTTGTTATTTTACTGAAAAGAACAGATTTTTCACAAAAGTAGGTTTTTTTATGGACTGCGAAATGATTATTTTCGTAAACTCAATGATCATTTAAGCCCGCAACATGACAAGCATGATAGATTCATACCGTCATAAAGGTATGCGAAAGAAGCTGGTGGAGGAGGTGCGTGCCAAAGGGATAAGGGATGAGCGCGTGCTTACAGCGATGGAAGCTGTGCCCAGGCATTTTTTTCTCGATTCCTCTTTTTTGGAAATTGCCTATCAGGATAAACCCTTTCCGATCGGATCAGGTCAGACCATCAGTCAGCCGTATACGGTTGCCTGTCAAACTGAACTGCTAAAGGTGGAAAAAGGATGTAAAGTGCTGGAGATCGGTACCGGAAGCGGATACCAGGCTTGTATACTTGAGGAATTGGGAGCCCGGGTATTCAGCATTGAAAGACACCATGTCCTCTACAAGAAGACCAAAGCCCTGTTGTCAGAAATGAACTATAAAGCGAAGCTTTTCTATGGCGACGGCTACCAGGGATTGCCTGCCTTTGCTCCTTTTGACAGGATTTTGGTCACGGCGGCAGCTCCCTATCTTCCCAAGGCATTTCTCGAACAGCTGAACCCGGGAGGTCTTATCGTACTACCTGTGGGCACTGGTGACAGCCAGGTGATGAAGCGCATTAAAAAGATTGACGATAAAAAAACGGAGGAGGAGAACTTTGGCTACTTCCGGTTTGTGCCGATGCTCGGAAACAAGGTAAGGTAGCTTAACCCTGTCAGGTTATTCCCGTGCGCTGCGGTCCAGGGCATCCCTGAGGCCATTTCCTGTCAGCATAAAAGACAGCACAAGCAACATGATGGAAATACCGGGTAATATGGCAAGATAGGCCTTGTCGAGGATGATATAGCCATAATGCTCCCTGATCATGCTGCCCCA
>SLEW01000016.1 GCA_007124575.1 Bacteroidales bacterium
AGTTTGCCGGGTTCGGAAACTCCGAATATCGATCGCGGGAGGTGGGAGAAGCCATGAGGGCATTGGATATGGCCGGGGTGATCCGCCTGGTGTATCCTACCACCAGCCTTGCCCCTCCCATGATCACTGATCTGAAGAAAAGACCCCGGTTGCAATTCATCGATGCCGGGTTGCTGAATCATGGGTTAAAACTACAAGCTGAACTCCTTACATTGAATGATTTCAGCAAATTCCATCGTGGGAAAATAGTCCAGCACATCGTAACACAGGAAATCATCTCCACAGGCCTGACAACACGCTATGAACCCCATTTTTGGGTTAGAGAAGAGCGAAATTCAAGCGCTGAAGTTGATCTTGTGTGTCATTTTGGAAAATATTTGATTCCCGTTGAAGTAAAGTCAGGAAAAACCGGAACATTAAGGTCTCTTCATCAGTTTATGGAGCGCAGCAACCATATATATGCAGTAAGGTTTTTCGGAGGGAAGTATTCCATTGAAGAAACATCAACACCATCAGGCTATTCATTCAAACTGTTGAATTTACCCTACTATTTGGGCACACAGATCCATCAATACCTGGCGTATTTTATCAATCCCGGCAGTTACTGACCCCATGCTCCCCCTCCGGCAAGCCTGCGAAGTAAAACACTCGCTTGTCGAATACCGGAAGACAACCTTCCATTTATTAGATTATTGAGTAATCTGAAAAAACAAAAAATGACAAGAGTTTATTGCACCAAACAGAAGGACATTGATAATGAATTATCCTGAAAGGAGCAGCCGCACTTTATGAGGTGCCTTTCGATATAAAATACCGCCATACGAAATGCAAAATAAACTGTTTCATTATCTTTACAGAAAAAGCATGATTATGAAAAGCAAGTATCAAAAAAACTACACCGAAAGGGGTTACCTGATGCATTATCAGAAATCGAACCACGTACCTTATATTAAAAAGCAGATATTTCAGTTTTATATCGAGATGCTGGATATTACGCCAAAGATATGGCGACGCATCCAGGTGCCCGGCCATTATAACTTCTGGGATCTGCATGTGGCGATACAGGATGCCATGGGATGGCTCGATTATCATCTGCACCACTTTACGATCCGCGGAAAAGGAAAGCGGGAAGAGGCACTGATAGGTATCCCTGACTTTGAAGGGATCGGTGACCTTCCTGAAGTTTTCCCGGGATGGGAAATACCTGTCTATGTCTATTTCAATGACCTGGGTGTAGAGGCAACCTATCTGTATGATTATGGCGACGGCTGGATGCACCGTGTCAAACTGGAAGGCTATATGCACAAAGAAAAGGGTGTGAAGTACCCAATCTGTGTTGGTGGCTCGCGGGCTTGCCCGCCGGAAGATTGCGGAGCTGTTCCGGGGTATTATAATGTCCTTGAAACACTTGCCAACCCAGAACATCCCGACCACCACGAAATGAGAGTCTGGGCCGGAGAAGATTACGACCCGGAACGATTCGACCCTGCGATGGTTCACTTCGACAATCCCTTTAAGCGCTGGAAGAATGCCTTTCTGAAACCATAAACTGCTCAATGGGGTTCAGCCTTTGTTTGCTTGCATTTAAGAGTGGTTGTACCTTTGTTCTCAATATGACCCGCCACGCATCTCATTAGAGCTGCGCACCTTGGCGGGTCTTCGGGTATTTTGGCATCGGCCTGCGTCTATAACGCTGAACGCAAATAAAAAATAAAATATATTAACGACTATATTAACGTTAATTTTGTCATCATAACATCACAATTATTTTTTTATGTCATCTTTGCGATTTTTGCGTGTCTTTCTCTTTGAGGACACAAAGAAAGCACGAAGAATATCACAAGAATTATCCCGGCTCAATTCCCATGTCACCAAGGTTGCCGGCAAGATATAGCGGCAATGAAATCAAATTGCAGGTAAGCTGACCGCTGTCCGGTATATTTACCGATGCTTGCAAATCCTTTCCTATTTTGACTTTGATGATCAGATCAGTGACCCTCCTCCCGCTCCCAGTAAGCTCTAAGTTCGGTCAGGATTGTATTTAGCTCTTCAGGATCAAAAGATTGAGCATAGCACCTTCTAAAGGTTTCAACTTTTAAGTCAACTGCTGAGATTTGGGGGTTGCTTTGCCTGATGCTGCTCTGTACCATCGTTCGTCCAAAATTGATGGCCTCCACGCCGATCATAAACCGTTCATTCGGACTTTTGGAGTGAATGATCTCTCTTTGTTTCTGTATGATATGTTCGGGGGTGTCTTGCATTTTACAACAATTCAAATGTGTTAAGATTAAGTCTTTTGCACCAATATGAGATGTAATCCTTGTCAATTTCAGGTATAGAAAGAAGGTTTCTGATGTCCTCCACCTGTTTGTCACTCTGAAGTTGTTGTATCCAGTCTAACTTAGAAATGACAAGGTCTTCCGGACTTACCATCCAGACTTCAATAGCTTCAATTTTTTCTTTTTTCCTTCTGTTGAATTCATGTATCCTGTATTCCGTATTTTTGCGGACGATAAAATCCACTTTTATGCCACTTTCAAAATCAATGATATTGAACATCCCATATCTTTGCATTTCCTGCCTTACTGTATCTGAATTCATATAGAACTTATCCGGAAACAGCCCGATAAACTCTTCCAGGTTGTTCACATTGAGTTCAATGACTATATCAATATCCAAAGTCATTCTTGGCACGGTGTATCTGTTGAGTGCAATGCTGCCCGAAAGCATGTAGGGGATACCTGCTTTTTCCAGCGACTTTGTGATCCTTTGCAACAGTCGAATTATCATAAAATACAATTATAATGTAAAGATAATACCATTCATGTTATAATCAAACAAATTAAACCCCAGCTTATATAGACATAAATGGTAAATTCGTTTCAAATTTTGCATCTTACGCCAGCACATCCTCCAGCGAAAAAGCTGTTTGGCTGATAATCGCATACTCATTTTCAAGTTTGCCCAGATAACCACCAACATTCTTATCAGGAACCGATTCTATCTCACTTCACAGAATGACATTGATAATGAATTTTCCGAAAGGAGAAGCCGCACTTGATGAGATCCCTTTTGTTGTAAAATACAGCAATACGAGATGCACAATAAACTGTTATATTATCTTTACCGCAATTACATGACTATGAAAAGCAAGAACAGACAAAGGATAACCC
>SLEW01000259.1 GCA_007124575.1 Bacteroidales bacterium
AATGTGGTTTACACCATGCTCAACGGACGACTCTATGACGCCTCAACCATGAACGAGATCGGTAACCACACACGCGAGCGTCTGCCTTTCTGGTGGGAGCGTGAAGGCTACAGCGAGCAGTTTGATTGGCATGCCATCATTGAGGCCGATGCTCATGGACACCATGTGAACGGGCATTAATGCTTGACACTTCTTTTTAAGAAAAACGCCGGGTGGTGATAGCTTTCCGGCGTTTTTATTTTAAATCAACTAAGCAAATTACACTCTAAGAGTATATTTAAACATGTTTTAGTCGGGAGTATTAGAAAATAAACCTAATATCGAATGAATTTTGAGCGTTTAATACTCATTTAACGACAATAGATCTACATTGTTTTACACAAGTTACACAGGGTCACATTGCCGCTGACAATGTTTTTTTAACTGAATAGTAGACCAGTGTAAATATTGTATCTGCAAAAAAACTGATTAGTATAATTATTGCAAAGTAAGACGGTATGGGATCCAGTGCGACTAAAAATAGACTTAAAAAAACAAGCCCGACACTTTGTTCTATGAAGAATCCATTAGTCAATTTAATTTCTAAAGATTCGAGCCCACCGATAAGTTTGACATTCCTGGCCAGCCGGTAGATTCTATACCCAATAATTGATGCTGCGATCATAATAGCGAGTAACATAGCTCTTCAATTTTGTTCTTGATTAACATAGTGCCTTAGTTTTGTTATTTATGCTAATTTGAATAAAAGATTTACGTAATCCAATTTTTTTAAATATCAATTTATATCACATTTCATTTTTTCTTCTAAATACATTTCCACATCGCATACTGACGCCTATTTTCTTAAAACCATTTATCCCAGCCGTAAGGCAACTCAGATATAAATCAATAAGGAGAGTCAGTAATGGAAAGTTTAGAAAAAGAAAAAAAGAAATTATTGAATCCTATGAAAACGAGGAGTGATTTCCTTCCGGTGATGAACTGAAAAAAAAGAAATCGAACAGGCTGCTAAACAGAGCACGCTAAAAAAATAGCGTATCTACATTCGGCTTACTAAAAAGGATTATCGCAACATTCTGGTGAAGGCAATGGAAGAGGGTGTTCCTTATCAGACACTTATTTCAAGCATTATTCACAAGTATAAAAAAGCAATTAGAATCCAAACAATTTAAAGTTTACGGATAACTAACACCATTGTAAGGAGCCTCTATTTAAGATTACGACTGAAAATAGAATCAATATTCAAAGATTGAAAAAGAGGCGATATAGCTGACTGAATCTATATCTACTGTAATCATTAAACCATTATTTTGAACGCCGATAAAGCTGTGATATTTTTTAAGGGATAGCTCACCACTTTCTGAGTTAATTAGAATAGTTTTTACTCGTGGGTTCGGCATTTCAGATTTGGCATTGTCTTCTCCCTGCGGATAATTATAGACAGTTTGTAATATTGAATACTTAGAGTCTGTTGATTTAAGTGGCAAATAACGATTAAAAATATCGTTGTTGCTAAATCGTGTAAGTACGGGACCACGATCAGGTGTATGCTCTTCAATAGTTTCAACACTTTTAAAATCTGTAATTTCAGAGGTCCAGATTCGATTGCCAGCTACGTTGTAACCAAATATAAAAGGGTAGTAGGTTAACACGCCAATTACTGTATTTGTTTGTTTGTTACAAGTTAGCATCGTTTCAGTAAGGAGTGCTGATATAGGCCCTATGTTGCCCGGTGATTCATATAAAAACCCAAAGTCAAATTCATAATCACCAGATTCAGAATCGATTCTGTGTATAGGTCTTGACAGACTCAACTCAGAAACCCGTTCCATTCGCTCAGTTTGAGATTCTAATTCAGCCAATTTCTCTAATTCAGAATTATTTATCCGCGATCCACTAACAAAAACTTTGCCATTCAATATGCAGAGGTCTGATACCCCCTGAAGACGTAGTGGGATAGTTTTGAGATATTCAAATATTTCATCTTTTTTGATAAAAACTTCAATCTTTAAAGCATCAAGTACATAGAGCTTATTGTAATCTTCAGAAAAATCGAAAGTATTGATCTGTAGAAATTCACCAGGTCCCCGCCCTTCTCTGCCAATTGAATAAAGAAATATTCCGCTTTTATTGTAAACATTAACTCTGTTTAAATGTCGTTGTATTATGAAGATATTTTGATCAGGATCAACATCTAACTTTTTTGGTGGCCTATTGAAGTAGAAATATTCTTCAGATAATTTACTATCCGCTTTTATTTTACTATAAATCTCCGTTTCGTATGGATTCAGCACGCTTTTAATTACTCCAAAATCGGTGCCTTCCAATTCAATTTTGTGATCAATCTCTGCTTCAACAGGAAATAATTCCTTAACAGGGTGTATGATGATATCGGGTTTTTGCTCACAACCAAAAAACAATAAACCCGATAATGCAAATAAGTAGTATTTCATATTTAGTTTACAACTAAGTACTAGCTCATCTTTAATTTACTTCCGATATAGATGCATTATACATACAAGCCCATTGATAATGGTCTTGACATTTTGATCCATTATTACTTCTACAACCGACATACACATATGACATATTTAGGTTGCAAAACCCAATATTCTCACCTTCTTCATTGATTACTCCACCAAATGAATCAAAATCACATCGTCCACAATGACTTGCACTTTGTGCGCATACATCCGAAGCTACTTCTAAAGAAATCATATCACGGCCTGAATCAAATGCTATATTTACTGAAAATAAAATGAAACAGGCTATTAACGGAATTATTATCTTAAATAAATTTATTTTCTTGTTAATTTATTTGATTGATATTTGTTATGAATCCTAAACTTGAATTATGGTTTACAGCTCTTTATTTTTTATATGTTTCAAGCTAATTGATTCTAAGCAATAATTATTTTTAAACAAATACGCACATGTGCGTATTATTTTAAGTACATGTACGTAGCTCTTGCTCACATCTTATTATCCATTTTCCCCATTTCTAACCATCCATAGCCATTTTTATCAACCCAAGTCTGCCTTTAAGGCCTAACTTTCTACAAATATTATTTTTGTGCGTCTGTATTGTCCGTGGAGAGTTTCCAAGCCTTTTTGCGATTTCGACACTTGTCAGCCCTTGTTCCACCAGATCTAAAACACTTGTTTCCGCTA
>SLEW01000215.1 GCA_007124575.1 Bacteroidales bacterium
AGTTTTATCCTCTCCGCCACCACTTTCGCGATGTCCTCCACGGGGATGCGGTCTTGTTTCATGCTGTCGCGTTCGCGGATGGTAACGGTGTTGTTTTCGAGGGTTTCGTGGTCTATGGTAATGCAGTAGGGCGTGCCGATGGCATCATGCCGGCGGTAGCGGCGGCCGATGGCGTCTTTGTCTTCATACTGGCACATGAAGTCGTACTTGAGGTGGTCGAAGATCTCACGGCCTTTTTCAGGGAGACCATCCTTTTTTACCAGGGGCAGCACGGCCACTTTGGAGGGGGCCAGGGCGGGAGGGATGTTCATCACCACACGCTCGCTGCCGTCTTCCAGCGTCTCTTCCTTATAGGCATGAGCCAGTACAGCAAGGAACATCCTGTCGAGGCCGATGGATGTTTCCACCACGTATGGCACATAGCTCTCGTTTATCTCCGGGTCGAAATATTGTAATTTCTTGCCGCTGAACTTCTGATGTGCCCCGAGGTCGAAATCCGTGCGTGAATGCACCCCTTCTATCTCCTTGAAGCCAAAGGGAAAGTCAAACTCAATGTCGACAGCGGCATTGGCATAGTGTGCAAGCTTCTCATGTTTATGGATCCGGAAAAGGTCTTCGGGAATGCCGAGGGCGAGGTGCCACTGCATCCGCTGCTCCTTCCAGTATTCAAACCAGTCTGCCTCCTGGCCCGGCTTGACAAAATACTGCATCTCCATCTGCTCGAACTCCCGCATGCGGAAGATAAACTGACGCGCCACAATCTCGTTGCGAAAAGCTTTCCCGATCTGTGCAATGCCAAAAGGCAGTTTTTTGCGACTGGTTTTTTGCACGTTCAGGTAGTTCACAAAAATCCCTTGAGCTGTTTCGGGGCGCAGGTAAATGGTAGATGCCGTTTCGTCGGTGGAGCCCATCTGTGAGCTGAACATCAGGTTAAACTGCCTTACATCCGTCCAGTTGCGCGAACCCGACACCGGACAGGCGATCTCCAGGTCTTCAATAAGGGCCTTAAGGTCTGCCAGCTGGCTGTTTTCCATAGCCGGCACGAAGCGCGCATTGATGTCATCGATTTTCTGCCGGTTGGCCTGCACCCTGGGGTTGGTCTCACGGAACATCTTCTCATCAAAGCTGTCACCGAAACGCTTTGCAGCCTTTTTCACCTCCTTGTTGATTTTATCCTCCAGCCTGGCGATATGGTCTTCAATGAGCACATCCGCACGATAGCGTTTTTTTGAATCTTTGTTGTCGATGAGCGGATCGTTGAAAGCGTCTACGTGGCCTGATGCCTTCCATACCGTGGGATGCATGAAAATCGCCGAATCCAGCCCCACAATGTTTTCGTGGTGCTGTACCATCGACTTCCACCAATAGTCCTTGATGTTGTTTTTCAGCTCCACACCTTGCTGCCCGTAATCATACACTGCGCTGAGCCCGTCATATATTTCGCTCGACTGAAAAATAAAACCGTACTCCTTGCAGTGTGCAATAATTTTTTTGAATGTGTCTTCGCCTTTGCTCATGGTATTGTGTGTTTCTGTTTTTTAGGTCTTTGTGGATTTGGGTTCCGCTGCCAGCGATCAATAATCATTCTCCTGTGTGTCAAATCCATTGGCATGGCTCGTTTCTGGTATTTGAACTCCTTATTCTGTTTTTTGGGCATGGCGTTTTACCTGGTCCCACTTTTTCTCATTCACCACTACTCTTATACTTTGTGGGATGATATCAAAAGAAAAGGGCGAGTGTCCGAGTGATTCACCGTCGGCCTCCAGCAATATAGGCGTTTTACAGGCTACTTCTATTTTTTTGCCCAGCAGGGTTTCCACTTTGTGATACTTCTTTATCGTACCATCATAAAGACGGCGTACATTGGTTACTATCGACCATTTGCTAAGGTCTTTGATCAGGGTAAGGTCAAAAAGCCCGTCGTCGGGAATGGCGTCAGGGGCCTGTTTCATGCCGCCGCCGTTGTACTTTCCAATGCCTATACCCATGCTGAAATAAAGGCCTTTCACCTCTTTGCCGTCTACTATCAGGATAGTATTGCTGGATTTATAGGAGAACAAGGACTTCAGCAGGTGCTTTATGTAAAGGAGAGGATTGCCCTTGCCTCTTTGTTTGTCGGCATTGGTTTTTTGCGCCACCAAGCCATCGAAGCCCAGTCCGGCCATGTTCACAAAATAACGTTGGTTTTTATAGCTGCTGTTGTAGTAACTTACGATGCCGGCATCCTGCAGTATGGTGTATTCCTTGCTGAGGACCTGAATGGCTTTTTCATATTCCATCGGGATCTCGTAAGTGCGCACCCAGTCGTTGCCGGTGCCTACGGAAATCATCCCTACGGTAATATCGGTGGTGGCTGCCTCTTTCTGTTTAAAGATGCCGTTGGCAACTTCATTCATGGTGCCGTCGCCCCCTACGGCGATGATTTTCCGTGTGCCGTCCCCAACACTTTCTGCCACCAGGTCAATGGCATGCCCTGGTCCTTCGGTGAACACCGCCTGATAGGCAAAGGCGTGCTTGTCGAGCAGCCGGGAAATTTTCCCCCAGTCTTTACCAACCTTTCCAATGCCGGCGTTGGGGTTTACCACTACCAGCCAGTCTTTCGGGTTTTGGGCCATCGGTTATTTAACTATTGATCTACTTGTATTTAAGAAGATGCAAAGGTAAACAAAAATGGCTATTGGCTGATAGCTTTTGGATGTGAGGGATCACACCATTTCTTCCACGTGCCACTGAAAGGCCCTTATGCCCTGTTGTCCGGCGACTTCATCCAGCTTTTTAACCCCGTCCAGGAGCTTTTTGGCCTTATCTTCATCCACAACAGACAAGATGGCTGAATTCATGGCCGGCCAGGTGTGAGTGCCCATGTGGGGCTCGCCGTTTTTTGAGCCCCGGCCCATCACGTCTTCCCACTGTGTAAATCCGCGGGCACCTGTTTTGTCCAGCAGCTCCGCCACACGCTCCGTGAGCGCCTGATTGTATGCAATAAATATTGCCTTCATGAAAAAACCGGTTATTGGTTCATACTACTTTAATCTATAACCTGACATTGGTTGTGTAGCTGTGCCAAAGTACAACCCCCGCACGCCATCAACCCCAAAAACACCAAGTAATTAGCACATTAACAAATTAGCACATTAACACATTAAC
>SLEW01000182.1 GCA_007124575.1 Bacteroidales bacterium
AAACTCAATTTAGTTGTTAGTAATGAAGATCCTGCTTTCAATAATCTGGTCAAATCTAATAAAAAGAAAGTAAACCTGGTAAAATTTCGGAAAACAAGCTGATCGTCCCGGGTTCAGCTACAACCGTGCGCGCAGATCCGGCTTTGTATAAAAAAAATGGCACATGCGATTCTCCGGTAATGAAGAAAGCATGTGCCCGGTTGCCTTAGTTTTAAGGGGAAGCTTTAGCCTCCCGCCCGTGTTAGGTAGTATGGCAGATTACTTGTTTCCGGCATCTGATCCGCAACCTGACGTCATCGCGGCAGAATCGCAGTCTGATTTTTCTTCAGCACTATCACAATTTGAAGTTCCGGTAGTTTCCAGTTTTTCTGATGAGTATCCTGCATCAGCAATTTTCTGATGCACATCATTCAGGTCAACGGTTTCTGTACAATAGGTAAGTGATAGCATTTTGGTTTCTACCGACCATTCTGCTTCAGACACACCTTCTATTTGAGCAGCATTCTCGATGGTTGCCTTACAGCCACCACAGTTGCCGTTCACTTTAAATTCTACTGTTCCCACATTTCCCATGGCCATTGTGATCATGGGGAGGATCAAAGCTGCTGTGAAAAATAACCTTTTCATCATGATTGATTTTTTGTTTGGTTCAACAATTAGACATTGATAGTGTACTATCAAGTATAAAGGTACATCAATACATCTTGCCAAACAAGAGAATAATATAAATATATAAATTTTTTAAGGTAATTTAACATTTGTTTAATTCGGGAGCGCACAGGCCATGCAGATATTTATAGAAAACCCTGTGGGCAAGACCATCACCCTGGACGTGGAGGGAAACGATACTATTGAAAGCGTAAAACAGCAGATCCAGTTAATCATAACATTGTGAATCGACCTGGCCATATTCATCAACTTCAGTGACACGCGTGCTCCCGGTTTCAGGAATATCCTGAACCCGCTATTCAAGCGCGCAGCCAATAGATCTGAGCGAAGTGGACTGCAGGACGAATTGCTGGAACGGTATTTTTTCAGTAATTTAGAGCCGCAAGAATAAATGGACCAGTATATGCGAAAAGCCATTGTTACAGGCGCCTATGGCGCCATAGGAAAAGCCATTGCCCGCGGAATTGCCCGGCAAGGGTACCATCTCACATTGGTGGGACGAGATGAGTCAGCGCTTTCAGCTTTCCGGGATGAACTGGCGAGCGAAACCGGGAATGATCACATCACCTTCCAAGCCGTGGATCTGTCCCAAAAGCAGGAAATCAAAGCCTTTGTTGAGCAATGGAGCGGACCGTTGAATCTGCTCATCAATAACGCAGCGACCACGCCGCGCACAAGGACGGAGACGCCCCAGGGCATTGAATTGCAGTTTGCCACCAATGTGTTGGGCTATTTCTGGATGATGCGGTATTTCAGCAAGTATATGAAAGGTCAGGATGATGCCCGCATCGTCAACGTGGCCAGTTACTGGGCAGGTGACCTTGACCTGGATGACCTGGAGTTTACCCGGCGCCCGTACGACAATGACACTGTGTACCGGCAGAGTAAACAAGCCGACCGGATGTTGACGGTGGCCTTTGCCAAAAGACTCAGACAAGATGGAATTTCCGTGCTGGCAGCCCATTCCGGCGATGTGCGATCCAAGGTGAGCAACAGTCTTGGCCACGGCGGCTGGGAATCCCCGGAAGATGGCGCCGACACCCCCCTCTATTGTGCACTGGAACCGGCGCTGAAGGGCGTCACCGGGAAATATTTCGCCCACCGGCGGGAAGAAACCTGCCGTTTTTCCCAGGATGAAGATGCGGTGGAACGGTTGTATGCGTTGTGTGAGGTGTACTAATTATGGTTTATTCTTCCAGGTTCTTTTGCACTTCTTCTTGCATCTTCGGCAGGTGATTGATCACAATGCCCCATATGACGACATCATCAACTTTATCATAACCATGAATAACCCAGTTCAGGCTTCATAAATCAGGACTTTATTTTTGTTTACGCTATCAATGAAGTAAGGATTTGATAAAGAGCGTTCCGTGATGACGTCTATCTCCCGATTAAAAAGCGCTCTTAATTTATAGTGAAGCTGAAAGTAGTTTTCGGAATATTCTTCAGGTGATATGTCTTCATCAAAAGATATGAGAAAATCAATATCGCTGACATCTCCAAATCGCTCATTGGTCGCAGCAGAACCAAAGGCGTAAAGCCGTTTGATCTTAAGCCTTCTACACAGGCTTCTCAACTCTTCTTTTCGTTGTTCAATGATCTTTTGCATCGCATTGTTCACATTATCTGTACTCAAAAATAATCATTTTTCAGTACCCTTCGTTGATTTCTGAATAATACAGGTGAGGAATTATGTATATTTACATAAAGTTTTTGCCATAATGCTTTACCTTAAAACCCATTGCTCATGAACCGACAATCCCGAACCTGGATTATCTTGCTGATTGCTGCCGTATTGATTGGTTTTCTTGTATTGCAGCGCAACAATCAAGCGCCGAAGCAACCCGCCGACGAGCCCACGACAACGATAGGCTGTGAACTGGACAATGCGCAGGAACGCGCTTTCCTGAACAATCTCGCACAGCTTTGCGGACAATCATTTGCCGGGAAGCAGAGCTTCCTTGCTGAAGGCAGGGAGAGCTGGGCACACAAAAGCTTTGTGATGCACGTTACCGTCTGCGAAGACGACCGTGTGTACGTTCCTTTTCACCTGGATGATGACCATTCGCGCACCTGGATGTTTCTCGTGGAGGATGGCAGGCTGCGGTTCCGGCACGACCACCGCCATGAGGACGGCACACCGGAAGAGACCACCATGTATGGGGGCTATGCCGATGGCCAGGGAACTTCATTGCGGCAGAGCTTTCCAGCGGACGAATATACCTGCGAGCTTTTGCCCACGGCCTGTGATGCCGTTTGGAAGGTGTTTTTGTCGGAAGACCGGACTGCCTTCACGTATCAGCTCCACGACAAGGGAGAGCTGCTGTTTGAAGGCACCTTCGACATCAGCCGTCCCATTGCCGTGGATTAGCGGATTTCATATTGCCGGCTGGCGATCTCGAAAAACTCTTCATACCACTGTTTAAAGGGTTTTCGACTGATTGCTTTCCTGGGTTATTGCGATATGCGCTATCA
>SLEW01000186.1 GCA_007124575.1 Bacteroidales bacterium
TTCATGTGATTAACCTGATCAATGCTTATCGTGAGCGTGGGCACCTGTTCACAAAAACCAATCCTGTCAGAACCCGGAGGAGATATTTTCCTACCCTGGATCATCAGAATTTCGGTCTTCAGGACAGTGACCTGGACACCCGTTTCCAGGCTGGCAATAAGGTGGGCATAGGGAAAAGCAAGCTAAGGAATATCATTGGCCACCTTCAGCAAACCTATTGCCAAAGCATTGGGGCAGAGTACATGTATATTCGCTCACCCGAAATAGTAGAATGGTTGCAGCACAGGATGGAAAGTGTCAGGAACACCCCTTCTTTTGACCGTGCCAGGAAAAAACAGGTTCTTACCAAGCTTATCGAAGCAGTACATTTTGAACAGTTTGTACGAAAGCGCTTCCCCGGTCAGAAGCGTTTTTCGCTGGAAGGCTGTGAAACGTTGATCCCTGCCCTTGATGCTGTCATCGAGCACGGCGCAGCCCTGGGCATCCATGAATATGTTATTGGGATGGCGCATCGCGGCCGCCTGAATGTCCTGGGGAACATCCTGAGAAAGCCTTACAGGCAGATATTCAGCGAATTTGAAGGCAAACAGTATGCCGAAGAAACACTGCTGGGCGACGTAAAATATCATCTGGGCTGCACCCTCGAAACTACCACACGCAATGGCAAGCCGGTAAACCTGAGCATTGCCCCCAATCCGAGTCATCTGGAAGCAGTGGACCCTGTAATGGAGGGCATTTCCAGGGCAAAAATTGATCTTAAGCATAATAGCGATTACAAAAAACTGGCTCCCATCCTCATTCATGGCGATGCATCCATTGCTGGACAGGGCGTGGTATATGAGGTTCTTCAGATGTCGCAGCTTCCCGGATTCAAAACAGGGGGCAGCATACACCTGGTGATCAACAACCAGCTGGGATTTACCACAAATTACCTGGACGGCCGGTCCAGTACCTATTGCACCGATGTGGCCAAGACCATCCAGGCGCCCATATTTCACGTAAACGGCGATGACGTGGAGGCAGTTGTTTATACCCTTGAGATGGCCATGGAGTTCAGGCAGCGTTTTCAGCGCGACGTATTCATTGACCTGTTATCCTACAGGAAATACGGACACAATGAAGGCGATGAGCCCCGTTTTACACAACCCATCCTCTATAAGATCATTGAAAAACATCCCGATCCTGCAAAGATCTATATCCAGAAACTTAAGGAGCAGCAAAACATCACACAGGAAGAGGTCGCGGAGATCCAGAAAGTTTTTGATGATATGCTGGCAAAAGAACTGGAAACAGGCAGGCAGATCGAAAAAGGAAGCATTGACCCCTTCCTTGAAAATACCTGGAAAAACGTGCCCCTGGCAAACCCGGAAGACGTCCATCGGGCCACAGACACCACCTTTGACAAAAAAAAGCTTAAAAAAATTGCAGAACAGGTCACCACACTGCCTGAAGGAAAAAACTTTTACCGCAAAACAGTAAAGCTCATGCGCGACCGTCAGCAGATGATCTCCAAAGAGAAAAAAGCGGATTGGGCATTGGGTGAAACCCTGGCGTATGCTACACTGCTGGAAGAAGGTTTCCCGGTAAGGATAACAGGACAGGATGTAGAGAGAGGCACTTTCAGCCATCGCCATGCTGTGCTGAAGATAGAAGACTCCGAAGAAGAATATATACCCCTGAGCCATGTAGATGAAAAGCAAGCGCGTTTTGAGATCTACAACTCCATCCTCTCTGAATACGGAGTGCTGGGCTTTGAATACGGATATGCGATGGCGAGCCCTTACAAGCTGATTGTATGGGAAGCACAATTTGGTGACTTTAACAACGGGGCACAGATCATCATAGATCAGTTCCTTGCCAGTGCCGAAGAAAAGTGGAAAGTGCGTAACGGAATCGTCTTGCTTCTGCCTCACGGCTATGAGGGACAAGGCCCTGAACATTCCAGCGCCAGGATCGAACGCTTTTTGAGTTCTTGCGCCGAAAACAACATGCAGGTGACCAACTGCACCACGCCGGCTAACTTTTTCCACCTGCTCCGACGCCAGATGAAACGCCCCTTCAGAAAACCCCTGGTGGTGTTTACACCCAAAAGCCTTCTGCGACACCCGGAGTGTGTCTCTACCCTGGAAGACCTTGCCAACGGAGGCTTTAGCCCACTGATTGATGACCCGGAGGCAAACCCGGAAATCATCGACCGGGTGATCCTCTGTAGCGGTAAGATATATTTTGACCTTAAAGAAAGGCAAAAACAGAAGGGTTATAACAGGAGCGCCATGGTAAGGCTTGAACAGATTTACCCCATCCCTGCAGAAGAGCTTAAAAGCCTAAAACATAAATATGGCAATGCAAAAAGGTGGATATGGGTACAGGAAGAGCCTCAAAATATGGGTGCCTGGCCATTCTTATCTCAAAATCTGAAAGATTTTAATCTAAGTAACATTGCCCGGCCTGAAAGTGCAAGTCCGGCAAGCGGCTCAAGCAAATTCCATCAGATTCAACAGCAGAAAATCGTAGAAAAAGCATTTGAAGAGTGCGACTGTGAAAATGTTTGCCGGGAATGCAAACAGTTATGCATCAGCCACCTGGAGGAAATTTGATGTTTGAAGTTTGCAGGGACAGCACGTGGACTGTCCGGGTTGGCATGGCAGGGTTACAATAGTGACTTGTTAACAGACAAGATCCAACAGCCAATAGATAAAAGGCAAAAGCAGGTCCGGTCTTTCGGCATTTTAGCACATTATTAACAACGACATCAAAATATAGCACACATGGCAGTAGAGATCAGAGTACCCGAAGCAGGTGAATCGATTACCCAGGTAGAGCTGGCACAATGGCTGGTAGAAGATGGGTCGTGGGTGGATAAAGACCAGGAAATTGCTGAGATCGATTCAGACAAGGCTACCCTTACCATCAATGCTGATGAGGCAGGGGTAATAAGTATTTCAGTGGAGGAGGGCACCACCGTTGAGCCTGGCAAGATCATCGGCCAGATAGACCCAAATGCAGCACGTCCTGGTGGCGAGGCTGGTGAGGCTAAAGAGGAGTCAGCGGATACTTCAGCGGATGCAAAAAAAACAGACCCACCAGCAGCTTCTGAGAAAGGGCAGCAGAAAGAAGATAGTCAGGAAGAAGCCGGCAA
>SLEW01000129.1 GCA_007124575.1 Bacteroidales bacterium
AAAAAGGTTTTCAATCTGGTGACATATACACACAAAAACAAGGAGATATGAGCCTTGATTATAACTGGGAAAATAAAGTCATTTTGGTCGCAGAAGATGTGGCAACCAACTATCTTCTCATAAAAACATCATTAAAGAAGACCGGCGTAAAACTGATTTGGGTAAAAAACGGCCAGGAGGCCGTGGACACCTGTATGCAAAGGGATGATATTGATCTGATATTGATGGATCTCAGGATGCCTGAAAAAGATGGCTACTCGGCTACACGTGAAATTCGTGTACACTATCCTGACCTGCCTATCATCGCTCAAACATCCTATGCGATGGTGGAAGACCGTCAGCTCAGTATTGACGCAGGATGTACAGACTACATAGCCAAACCCTTTAACATCCGGGACCTTCTTGAGAAAATTGCCACGTACATATAATATATAATGTATAATTAATGCCTCCTCCTTTATCCCCTTAACAATGGATGTTACTCCAATTAGTCAGGTATCAATACTTTTTGTAGAAGACAATAAAGTTACACGCGGTTTTTATGAAAAAATTCTGCGGAAGCACACCCGTGCGTTATTCCTTGCTGAAAACGGGTTAGAAGGTGTGGAAATCTTCAAAAAACATTTACCTGATATTATCATTACAGACATTTCCATGCCCATCATGCATGGCCTGGATATGATACGTCGCATAAAAGAGGTGTCGGATGATGTGCAGGTCATCGTGATGTCGGCATACAGCCTGAAAGAGTACTTCCTGGAGGCCATCGACCTTTCTGTCAACGGGTACCTCGTTAAACCTGTGGATCCGGATAAATTATTTTCTCTTATCGATGAGCTTGCGAGTAACATTGTTCTGAAAAAATCCCTGGCAGAAAAAGAAATAAAAAGGCGTGTGGCTGAAAAAAACCTGAAAAGGTCGCTGGAAGAAAAGGACGTGCTCCTCAGGGAAATACATCACAGGGTAAAAAATAATATGCAGATCATTTCCAGCATCCTGAAAATGCAGGAGCGACTTGTGGACGACATAAAGCTACAGGCCGTGCTGGCTGAAAGCAGGAACAGGATCCGGTCTATGGCACTGGTTCATGAAAATTTATATCAACATGAAAACCTGGCCAACATTCAGGTTCCCAACTATGTGAAAAGCCTTGCCGGCAATATTGCCCGCACTTACCGCGACCAGCAGCATCAGATAAAGTTTAATTATGATATCGCAGATTTCTTTCTTCCTCTGGATGTAGGTATTCCTTGTGGATTAATTATCAATGAACTGATATCCAATTCTTTTAAGCACGCCTTCAACGACAAAGAAGGCGGTACAATAAGTATATCTTTTAAAGAGATCAGGCGCAGGTTTTTTAAGCTTGTTGTAGCTGACAATGGTATTGGGATGGATCCAGACTTCAAATTAGAAGACTCTCAGTCACTCGGCATGCGTATCGTGCATAAGCTTGCACAACAAATTGATGCTGAATTAGATTACGATTTTTCTGATGGCACAAGATATGAATTACAGTTTAAACTTTAAAATTGCTTAAAATGGAGAAATTAAACATCCTGGTAGTCGAAGATGAATTTCTGGTTGCCGCTGACATAGAGGAAAGCCTCCTGGGCCTTGGATATAATGTGCAAAACACTGTTGCTAAAGGACAGGATGCCATCAATGAAGTGGAAAAAAAACTACCTGACCTGATCCTGATGGACATCGCACTGAAAGGTGATATGACAGGCATAGAAGCTGCCAACATTATTGGCAAGAAGCACGATGTGCCGGTTATATTTCTCACGGCAAATGCGGATGTGGCCACTATTGAAAAAGCGAAAATCTCCCTTCCTTATGGGTATATCATCAAACCATTCTCTGAAAAAGAACTGCAAACAAATATTGAAATAGCAAGATATAAGTTTGAAAACGACATCCAGTCAAAAATTGAAAGTGATCAGTACAACACCTTCTTTAAATCAAATAATAAAGTAAAGAACCAGGTTATTCTGGAGGGCCAGAAAGGTCTTGAGAAAATCAATTTGCCCAATGTATATTACGTAGAACAGGCAGGAGAGAACACCATAGTGCATTTACGTGACGAGAGCATTATGGTTAAAGAAGATCTTGATTTTCTGGAAACAAAGCTTCCCGAGGATACCTTCGTGCGGGTCAGCGGTGACCATATCATTAATCTTGACAAAGTATTTATTGCAAAATACCCGGAGTTGATTATGGCTGATAAAATGACGGTGATCACCGTGGAGGATGATTATATAGACCTCCTGCAAGCCATGCTTAAAAAATAAATTAACTTCAATACCCGGCATAGTTTTATGAAGGAACAGGTGAAGAATGATAGCATATTATCATATTTTAATGAGCTGTTTGATAATAATGGACCAGACCTTGAAGACTTCGATGAGGTGATGGCTTTGGTTGACCAGATTCCAGCTTCCGAAATTGAAAGCTTCAGGAAGGCCATGCAGCCAATACTGCACCCCGGCACGATCATCGGTTTTTCCTATACAAAACCCTTCGGATATAATGGTGATTTTTTTATCATAGAAAAGATATATCAGCATTATGTCAATCCGGACCCTGCTTGCAGGAAGTGGGACGAGTTTTTTCACCGTTTACCGGCAGCAATTGCTGTGGTAAACAGGAAAAAGTTGGCCATTAGCATGTTAAAAGAATTGAATGAGGGGTCAGGCAACCGCCCAAAACGAGTGCTTATTCTCGGAAGTGGCCCCGTAACAGAGGTGAACGAATATCTGAAGGAAACACCTGGTAACAACATATCATTTGATCTGATAGACCTGGATCAGCGTGCTATTGATTATGCCAGGCAGAAAAACAAGGATTATCTCCATTATTTAAATTTTTACAATAAAAATGTGATCCGGTTTAATCCGGATAAACAGTATGACCTTATCTGGAGTGCCGGTTTGTTTGATTATTTTAAGGATAAGCATTTTGTTTACTTGTTAAAAAGGTACTATGAGCTTATACTTCCCGGGGGGCAAATGGTTGTTGGGAACTTTAGCACGGTGAACCCTTCCAGAAAGATCATGGAGGCTCTGGGAGACTGGTTTTTATACCATCGCTCAGAGGAAGAGCTGAAAGAATTTGCCGTGCGGGCAGGTATTG
>SLEW01000231.1 GCA_007124575.1 Bacteroidales bacterium
CCTTACAGCCTGGTGCTGAACACCGAGCGCTGGCAGAAGGTGAACTCCTTCATCCGGGGCTATCCGCTTCGCCGCCAGCTCGAAAACCTGCTGGGTGGCAGCATCATCATGGCGCCTTATGTTAAGGAATCATTCCTGGTATCGGAGCGCGGTGGCGACTTCCGCCTGGTACTCGGTCAGGATCTTTCGATTGGATACGAATCACATAATAATAAGGCCGTTGAATTATACTTCACGGAGTCGTTCACCTTCCAGGTGATTGACCCTGCAGCGGTCGTTGTGCTGAAGTAAATGGTAATTAAACCCTTTGCTTTCAGTTGTTTCTGGTTTCTATAGGTGTTATTATGAAGGGGCTCCCTGACGGGAGTTCCTTTTTTTTGTTTTAGGCTTGCGTTTAATAAAAATATCTGTTAACTTGCTTATTCTTTAGAAGACCCCTTTTCACAAACCAAACCTGAAAAATCTATGGAAAAAGAATTGAACTTTACCGACATCCTGACCAATGCATTCAGCCTTGGTATCAAAAACCTGGCTTCCGTTATCGGCTGCCTTATCCTGTGGATTCTCACCATCTGGATACCTTATGTAAACGTAGGCACTACTATTGCCATCGTAACCCTGCCAGCTGCCATAAGCAAGGGAAAGGCCATCAATCCATTAGAGATTTTTGACAAATCGAATTACAAGTTTATGGGGGAGTTTTTCCTTGCATCAGGCCTGAGAGGCTTGATCATATCCTTTGCAGCCATCTTCCTGATCATTCCCGCCATTGTGATGAACATAGCCTATACCCTTACCATCCTGTTGGTTGTTGACAAGGGCAAGGGGGCAGCTGATGCGCTGAAAATCAGCAACAGGGCCACATTCGGACACAAGTGGACCATCTTTTTCTGGATGCTTTTCTTCGGCATCGTTCTTTTTGCCATTCCTTATTACATCCTTAACTGGATCTGGACACCCCTGGCAGTTATATGGATGATCGTGATCAGCGTGGTGGCTCTTGGCGGTAAAGCCTATATCTACGGTAAACTTACCGAGGACATCCCGGATGAGGCGTAAGTAATCCGCAGGGTTTTCTTCCATTATACATTAAAAAAGCCTGCCGGAAGTTCCGGCAGGCTTTTTTAATGTAATCCTCGCTTTTTTATCCCACAAAAAACAAAGCGAACCAATTCATCCAAATGACACAGATGGCTAAAAACATCACATCCGCGCTTATATCCCTGTTCTCCCAATGCTGGATATTAAAACCTGAATTATAACGTTTTATTACTAGCATGTTTGAAAAATCATGATAATGTAAGCGGTTTACAGCACTAAAAACAAAATGATGTTACCAATAATTTCTTATTTGCTGTTTGTTACTCTGACAAACATACCCTTCTTTTCCCATGCCGGCGAGCGCAACACGGAAAATGAGGTTTTTCAGAAAGGCGAGCAGTTTATCTTTCAGGCCATGTATTACAGCCGTTTGACGGGCAATGTGACTGCTGGCGATGCCTCTTTGGAAATAAAGCCTGAGACGGTGATGGTAGATGGCGAGCCTGCCATGAAGATCGTGGGGAAGGCCAACACCCGTGGCTGGTTCAACATGTTTTTTATCGTCGAAAATGAATATGTGTCATACTTTCACGAAGAGCATCTGGCGCCGGTGCGGTTCCATAAGAACGTTCGGGAGGGTCGCCACCGTCGCAACGAAGACGTGCGCTTCCGTCCTGATCCCGGCCAGGTGATAAGCAGCGACACCATCATTGAGACTCCGCCTTATGTGCAGGACATCATCTCGGCCTACTATTATGCCCGCACCTTCGACATGCAGTCGGCCCGCCCGGGTGATTCTTTTGAAGTGACATTTTACCATAGCGACGAGGTCTACGTGAGCCGCATCATATTCGAAGGCCGCGAGCAGATCACCACTTCCCTGGGCACGTTCAACACCCTGCGCTTCAAGCCCGAGGTGCTGGAGGGCAAGGTGTTCAGTCAGCCTTACCCTATGACGCTCTGGGTGTCTGACGACGAGAACAAGATCCCCATACGCGCGGAGTCAGGTCTCGTCCTGGGACGCGCCCGCCTCGACCTGGTGCAGTTCGGAGGCCTGAAAAACCTCATCACCTCCTTTGTGCCCTGATTACAGCCAGGAGTGTCATGAACCAAATACCTGCTGTATTTAATAGACAATGGATCCAACCCGGTGTTGCTGCCGCAATGGCAGGAGCATTACTTTACTTGAGCAATGTGCTGCCGTTACCAGCCGGTGTAAAAAGTCTTGAATCAGCACACGTTTCTTACCAGGTTTATTAAACACATATCTAATCTGAATACAGTAAAAACCAGCAATATTATATACTTTTGTCCTGAAATACGTGAACAATGACGCAATTAAAACCAGACTTAAAAATTGGTGAAGGGCATTTCAGGGAATGTTATACCGTCAAAGATGAGCCTGCTCTTTGTATTAAAATGCTAAAGAAAAACCTCACTTTTTTGCAGCGCCTGCATCTGAATTTACTGCGCCGCAAAATGAATGAGGACGAATACAATACGTATCACCAGCTGCCTGCCTCGCTGAAGCCTTACTTCAATCCCATTGTGAGTGTTTCACGAAATTTTGTTGTCACCTCCCGCCCAATGGATTACGACGGCTCTTTTTCCCTCTCCGTAACCGACTATGGAAAAATCACCAACATATACTTCTGGAAAGAGGTTGAGAAGGTAGTCGCGCTTTTTGAAAAACACAACCTCTGGTTTCTTGATGCATTTCAGCTGGGATCAAATGTTTTTGTGCAACGTATGTCTGAAGATCACTGGAAACCAATCATTATCGATTACAAACGACATGGATGGAAATCATATCCCCTTCAGCTGAATTTGCTGTGGGACTCCCAGAAAAAAAAGAAATTTTACCGGAAATATCATCGTTTTGTTAAATCTTTTAAGGGCTGATATGTTGACCTGTAGATTTGGTCTCCGCTGCGGGCCCCTGCAAGAGATCCGGAGATCCAAAGTATTAACAGGGCTTAACCTTTCACATCAATTACAGGGTTTGGCCTGTCAAACCGAAACAAAAACAAATGAAGCCTCTTAACCCCCTGGTTGATCAAACATTAGAATGGTTTTACCGGTTTGCCGC
>SLEW01000209.1 GCA_007124575.1 Bacteroidales bacterium
ATCAATGCAGGAATCAATGTCGCCAAAGGCCGATATGTTTGCACCATAGATGCGGACTCTATCCTGGATAAGGAGGCACTGCAGTATGTCGTGAAACCGTTTATTGATGATCAGCGCACGATGGTTACCGGCGGACAGCTTGCTCCTTCCAATGACATGGTGCTGGAAAACAACCGGGTGGTGAGTGCCCGGACGCCAACCAATATCTGGGTGCTCTGGCAAATTATTGAATACATTAAATCTTTTATGGTGTCACGAATCGGGCTTAGCCGGATAAACGGACTCCTTATCATGTCAGGGGCATTTGCCTTGTTCCGGCGTGATGAATTGCTGCGTGTTGGTGGATTTTTGAGTTACCAAAATCACCATCCTTATATTGAAGAAAACCTGGGTGCCGGTAAACAGACGTTGTGTGAGGATATGGAAATCGTGGTGCGCCTCTTTAAATTCAGGTACCAGCAAAAGAAAAAGGCAAAAGCCGTATTCCTTCCGGGACCGGTTTGCTGGACCGAAGTGCCGGAAAATGGTTCGAGCCTTTTCAAACAGCGCGAGCGATGGCATCAGGGGCTTGCAGAGATCCTCATTATGCACAGGTCCATGATTTTTGAGCCCAGATATAAGGCTACAGGCATGATAGGGATGCCATACTATATGTT
The DNA here is from genome assembly GCA_007124575.1 of Bacteroidales bacterium. Lineage (GTDB taxonomy): Bacteria > Bacteroidota > Bacteroidia > Bacteroidales > UBA7960 > PUPG01. The sequence continues at coordinate 657 of SLEW01000209.1, forward strand.
TTTTGAAATGCTCTCTCCGTTAATCAAAGTCACCGCCCTGTTTTTTATCATTGTTGCGGCTTACCTTAACCTGCTCAATGTTCAATGGTTACTTTTGCTGATCATGGTTATCATGCTGTTAACGGCTATTATTTCCGGGGGCATCACAGCCATCGTAGAGTATTGGAGCAGTGGGCAGTCAAGAGCGAACAGGGATACCCTGCGGTATAAAAACAGTAAAGAATGGGGCATGCTTATTCTGGCCGGTATTGCCGGCGAATTTACGTATTCCTTTTTTAAATTTGCTGCCCAGCTAAAAGGGATTTTTAATTTTATCAGAAAAAAAAGTGCCTGGAAAAGGTTTGACCGGAAGGGAATAAAAGATGTTTCTCACAAGACTTGATTAGAAGGGATTCTATATGATTGTTGTATCACGACATATTATTTTTTGTTTTTTGGGGTTTGTGCAGAATTTCCGAAAAGCCATGTTGTTTCTGATGATGGTAGTCATTATGACTGCTGTTGCCGGGCAGGACAAAGAGAAGTTGCACGAAGCCGGCCACCGGGCCCTGGAGGAAGGCAATATCGCGGAGGCAATCAATCATGGAGAAAAAGCTGTAAAGCTGATGCCCGATCATGTTCCTTCTTACCTGCTGTTAGCAAAAGCCCTAAGCTTTGACGGGCAGCTCGACGAGGCCATTGCTGTCTACCAACAGGCCAACCAGGCAGACAGTACCTGGGCTGAAGTATGGGCTGGTCTGGGGAGGATGTATTACTGGAAATCCAAGCCCTATACCGCAAAAGGGTATTATGAAAAAGCGGTTTCTCTCTACCCGGAGAATGCCGGCATCCAGACAGAATTTGCGGAGGTAAGAAATGCGTTGCAATTTAACACGCAGGCGAGGTATCAGTATGTGCGGGAGCAGGAAGAGCATTATCAGATCGATGCACTTAACCAGCGCTACAGCGCAAACAAACGTCTGAGCGACCGGTTTCAGGTTTCATTGCACTTTCTGCTTGATCATTCAACACGTGCTTACACAGAAACGGACAGGCCGGATACTACACGCTGGTACGACAATACACATCTGAACTGGTCCTATGTAAGCGAAAGTCATGTGCTGAGCCTTTACGGAGGTGGCAGCGTAAGCGACAATCATATAACTTCATACGGGTTAAGTTGGCGGTTCAAAACCCGGCTCGGGGATGTCGGAATAGAAAATATCCTGAACGGAGGGTATTCCTATTTCTATTACTGGAACCAGGTTGGCCGTACAGCAATTTCCGATCAACTAACCCTGACATACGCAAATACATCATTAAACCTCGAATATAACAGCGGCACCATTGATGAGAAACCTGTTCAACAGTATCGTACCGATGTTCCGCATATCGATGAAAACCCATTCACCTCTTACAGGGCATCACTGGGCCGTAAGATTGTCCGGTCACCAGATATCACGATCAGTGTCGTCCATTCCTATTATGATTATACATATTATTCGACAGAATATTATACGCCTGAGGAACGTTTGTTAACAGGTGTTTCGATGTCGTTTTACCATCGCTTTCATATGTTTTATGTGTATGGCATGATTAATGGGAATATGGGATCGGAGAAATATTATTACCTTGAAGAGCAGGAGAATGGGTCAGCGGTGGAGGTGAGTGAAAGCATCGATGCCGGTAACTGGTCCGTATCGCTGGAAGCTGGCTATGAAGAGGGCCCTTTTTCGGTCGCAATAGGGGGCAGCCATTTCAATAACCCTTATTATCAGAATATGGTAGCCTTTGTTGCTTTATCCGCAAGGTTTTAGGGGACAGGATAAACTTTTATGCCACATTTGCCCGCAGATAATAATGCAGATACGAAGCGCATATTTGCGATGATTTTCGACATAGCTGATCTGCAAACACCGGCGGGCCAGTGCGCGTCATCAGAAAGAGACAACAATGAGAGTTAAATTTATAATCATCCTATTGCTGCTGGGGTTGTTGGCATATGTCATATACCTGATGATGCAGCATGAGACCACTATCCGCCGGGAACGTGTGACAACGGAGGTGCTGGAGGATGACACCGGACCGTTGATTGAGAAATTACCGGATGAGCAGTTACGGCGCATGGCTTCCGAATCCGATTATTATTTCCGGACCGGAGGTGATTACATGGAGAAGCTGACCTACGGGTACCGGATGTCTGATCTCAGCTGGGAGCCTTTCCTGATCAAGGGGGTTAATATGGGAGTGGCCCTGCCCGGAAAGTTTCCGGCAGAATTTGCCATGACTTATGATGAGTACATGGACTGGTTCATAAAGGTCGGTGAGATGAACGCCAACTCCATCCGTGTGTACACTATCCTGCCACCTGAATTTTATGAAGCCTTCTCACAATATAACCTTAACAACCAGGATAATCCTATTTATTTGTTTCATGGGGTATGGGCAACGGTACCCGACGAAGACGATTACATGGATG
>SLEW01000011.1 GCA_007124575.1 Bacteroidales bacterium
GCATCCATGAACCTGCCAGACCCATCACGAATCCAAGCCCGCCCAGACCGATGGAAAAACCGCCACCCACATCTGTGGCTACTACCGACAAACCTATGTGTACACTGCCAATCTTTCGCCCTCCTACATAAAAGTCGTCAACACCCTTGTTGCGGATGAGGAAGTAAACACCTATACCTATCACCCCCATCATATACAAGGAGAACACCAGAATGTCTAGAATGTGCATGTGATTTGTAACCGTGGTTTTTCTGCGGCAAAGATAAAGATTATTCAGGCAAACGCAAAATCACAGCCATAGGCCTTTGTTGTCAAGTCCTTAAGGGATGGTGAGGTGAAATTTATTTTGTTTCTTTGCAACTTAATGAGGCACAAAAAAGATGATGCAGAAAATGTTTCCATGGGGTAGTGAACGCCGTTTTCATTCCTGGACAGACAAGATGCGCATACAATATGGTTCGCGGCTCCAAAAATTGAGCGTCAATGCCGGCTTTAGCTGCCCTAACCGGGATGGAACGGTGGGTGTAGGAGGATGCTCTTTTTGTGATAACGAAGCATTCAGCCCATCATACTGCCAGCCGGAAACGACTGTGAAAGAGCAGATTGAGAAGGGTCTTGCCTTCATGCAGAAGCGTTATCCCCGCGCCAGGCTATTTGTAGCTTATTTCCAGACGTTTTCAAACACCTGGGCACCCCTGGAAAAGCTACAGCAAGTATACAATGAAGCTTTGTCACATCCCATGGTTGCCGGGATGGTCATCGGTACGCGCCCGGATTGCGTGGATGAGGAAAAGCTGGATTTTCTGGCCACACTGTCAAAAAAACATATCGTCAAGCTTGAATATGGCCTGGAGTCATGTTACGATGCAACGCTCCGGCGAATCAACAGGGGGCACCTTTTTGAAGATTCTGTAAAAGCCATTCACATGACAGCAGACCGGGGGATCATCACAGGCGCACATCTCATGTTCGGACTGCCCGGAGAAAGCAGGAGCCAGATGCTTGACCAGGTGCATGAAATAAATAAACTGCCGCTTCATACCATCAAATTTCATCAGTTACAAATTGTGAAAGGGACACCCATGGCTGCTGAATACGCAGAAAACCCCGATGATTTCATGCTTTTTGACCTGGAAGAATATGTGGGTTTTGTATGCGAATTCATTGCCCGGTTAAGGCCTGATATAGCCATTGAGCGATTATCTGGTGAGGTGCCGCCGCGGCTTAATGCAGGCAAGAGATGGGAAGGGGTGCGCGCCGATAAGATGATTTCTTTGGTAGAAAAGAGGCTGGAAGAAAAACAGCTCTTTCAGGGCATATGGTATGAATGATTTTCATTATTTTTGGCGGCATTTTAGCAAACATTTTAATCTTCACATATGGGAAATTCAAATATCAGTGCCGTAAACAGGATGCTTGGCGCCATTGAAAGGGTTGGGAACAAACTGCCGCATCCTGCAACCCTTTTCGCTATGTTTGCCTTTGCTATCATTATCATCAGTGGCATTACTGCATGGCTTAATGTTTCTGCCGTGCATCCCGGAACGGGAGAAAAAGTATATGCTTTTAACCTGATGAGCCGCGAAGGCTTACATATGATCATGACCGGCATGGTTGTGAACTTTACCTCTTTTGCCCCCCTGGGCACCGTGTTGGTTGCCCTTCTGGGTATCGGAGTGGCAGAGTCAAGCGGCCTGATGTCTACCAGCCTGAGGTTGCTGGTACTCTCGGCACCCAAAAAACTTCTCACCTTCGCCATTGTATTTGCCGGAATTTTGTCAAACACTGCCAGTGAGGTGGGTTATGTGGTGCTGGTTCCCCTTGGCGGGATGATATTTCTTGCGGTGGGACGTAATCCCATTGCCGGTATTGCCGCGGCATTTGCCGGGGTGTCAGGGGGGTATTCCGCCAACCTGTTGCTGGGCACAATAGACCCTTTGCTGGCCGGGCTTTCTGAGGAGGCAGCCCGTATCATTGATCCGGTTTATAATGTGAACCCCACAGCCAACTACTATTTTATGTTTATCTCCACATTTTTTGTGGCCTACATCGGAACATGGGTGACCGAAAAGGTAGTTGTACCCAGACTTGGCGAGTACAAAGGAGAAGCACAGCCCGAAGAGATCAAACAGCTTACCCATGATGAGCGACGTGGGTTAAGGGCCACGTTCTGGACTCTTATCATCATAGCCTTGCTGCTCTTGTGGAGTGCCGTGCCCATTGAAGGAGGTATCTGGTCTTCCATCCCTGGCTCAGGATTCATGCGGGATCCGGATACAGGTGACCTGCTGCGATCACCATTCATGGGCGGGATTGTGGCTATTATCTTCCTGGTAGCAGCCATGCTTGGGATTGTCTATGGTATCGCTGCAAAAACCCTTAAAAGCAATTATGATGTGATTAATGGCATGGGCAAATCCATGTCCACATTGGGTACTTATATTGTGCTGGTGTTTTTCGCAGCACAGTTTGTGGCCTATTTCAACCAGACAAACCTGGGCCTGATATTTGCCATCCAGGGAGCAAACCTGATCGGCTCGCTCGGCCTGGGAAGGATTCCCCTGATGATAGCCCTTGTGCTTGTTTCAGCCTTTATTAACCTGGTGGTGGGAAGTGCCAGTGCCAAGTGGGCCATCATGGCACCTGTGTTTATCCCCATGTTTATGTTGCTTGGGTATTCACCCGAATTTACCCAGCTGGCTTATCGTGTGGGCGACAGCGTAACCAATGTGATAGCACCCATGATGTCCTATTTCGCAATGATTGTGGCTTTCATGGAACGCTACGACAAAAAGGCAGGCATCGGTACTATCATTGCCACCATGCTGCCCTACACCTTCATTTTCCTTATTTCCTGGCTGATCATGCTTGTTGTGTGGATTATTCTTGGCTTGCCAATTGGTCCGGGCGCTCCCTTGTTTTATGAGCTTCCAACAGGATAATTCTTGTCCGAACCTGAAAAAAAGTGTATTTTTATAACCTTTCTATTAAGCAGCAGGACAATGCACAGCAAAAAGCAAGGAGCTATTCTGGTACCCGTAGATTTTTCGGAGGTGTCAGCCTATGCCATAGACCACGCAACAGCTATGGGAAAAATATTCGGTTATCGCATA
>SLEW01000044.1 GCA_007124575.1 Bacteroidales bacterium
GTGAATCCGTGCTGGAGCAACAATAAAAAATTTTACCTTTGCGTTCAGTTAACCTGGAAAGCACAGCAATTATTCATCAAAAAATAGCTGATACCTTGAAAACATTAAGAAACCCCCGTTCTTGCGGGGTTTTTTTCGCGCCATTTATAAAAAAAGCAATTGCCGTGGCAAGTCTGCTTTTTGTTTTTTATTCCTGTACCGAAACCGATGAGCTGGGGCTTGATCTTCTTGATACCAAAGCCAAGTTAAATATACTCGACACCCTCTCCATCTCAGCCATGACAGTGCCCGATGACAGTGTGGCCATGAACTTTGGTGCAGGTAACGTGATGGGCATGATCAACGACCCGGTATTTGGCAAGTCAAAAGCGAGCATTTACACACAAACCCGCTTGCCCATGAATGACCTTTTTCTTGGGGAAGACCCTGTGCTCGACTCCGTGCACCTTGTATTGGCTTACACAAATCAATATTATGGAGCCTTGCAGGATTACCAGACCATACATGTATATGAGCTGAGTGAAAGCTTCCCAGACCGGGACACCCTCTTTTCCAATCTGGATATACCTTTTTACCCCGACCCCATCACCAAGGATCCCGAAGGTTTTTATTTCAGACCTGCACCTGCCGACAGCGTGCTGGTAGATACGGTGATGCAGCAGCCACAGATACGGATACCCTTATCAGATGCCTATGGCCAGCGGTTTATCGATGCCAATGAAACGGAAACATACGAAAACGTACCTAACTACATTGAAGAGTTCAAAGGGCTTTTTGTTACTTTTGATGATGAGATGGACGGGGTTGGCTCAAAATACAGGATGAACATGCTGGCAACCCGAACCTCACTTGAGCTCTTTTACCAGACAGAAGAAGATACCCTCTACCGGATGCAGCGGTATCCCATCAACGAGTTTGCCAGGAGAACGACCCGGATCGAACATTTTGGTTATGAAGGCACTGATGAAGCCCTCCGGTTGCAAATAGAACATGGTGACCAGGCCATGGCAGACAGCCTATTGTTTGTGCAGTCTTTAGGCTTGGTACGTGCCAACATTGGTTTCCCTTTTCTGGAGAACCTTTCCGAAATAGAAAGGCTTCTGGTAAACAAGGCTGAGCTTGTTGTGCCTGTGGACACCACCTATTCTGCCGAGCATCTTCCACCGGCTGATGAACTGCTCCTCCTGAGAATGGATGATGAGGGCGAGCTTCATTTTCTGGATGATTACATGATGGGATCAGGCTATTTCGGTGGCCGTCTGGATGAAGACAATATGGAATACCGCTTCAACATATCCAAGCATGTACAACAGGTCATGGATGGAGAGGTCTCCAATGATAAGCTTGCCCTGGTAGTTGTAGGTTCAGCTGATAACATGAGTCGTGTGGTGCTTCGTGGCCCGGGAAGGACAGATAACCCCATGCGGATAATGATCTATTATACGGAGTTTGAATAAATAAATACACTTATTTATGTGCGGTATTGTCGGTTATATCGGAGCAGAAAACGCTTTTCCCATACTCATAAAAGGCTTGTACCGACTGGAATACCGGGGCTATGACAGTGCCGGCATTGCACTTTCCGACGGGGGCCTCAAGCTATACAAGACACACGGCAAAGTAGCCGACCTGGAAAAGCTTGTGCAGGGTCAAAACCTCGAAGGCAGCATTGGTATCGCGCATACACGCTGGGCAACACATGGTGAACCCAACGACGTGAACGCTCATCCGCATTACAGCCCATCACAAAAGCTTGCCATCATTCACAATGGGATCATAGAAAACTACGGAAGCCTCAAGGCCGAACTCATAAACCGGGGTTATACCTTTAAGAGCGATACGGATACGGAGGTTTTGATCCACCTGATTGAAGACATCATGGAGAATGAAGGCCTGACCCTGGACGAAGCTGTGCGTATCGCATTGAACCAGGTGGTAGGTGCTTATGCCATCGTGATCATCTCGCAGGAACATCCCGATCAGCTGATTGTGGCAAAAAAGGGAAGTCCCCTCGTAATCGGGGTGGGTCAGGATGAGTATTTCGTGGCATCAGACGCTTCTCCTATCATTGAGTATACAAAGGACGTGGTATACCTGGAGGACGAAGAGATGGCGATCATTCCCCGCAAGGGAAAACTCTGTGTGAAGACCATAAAAAACCAGCAGAAGACGCCTTACGTGCATCACCTGGAGATGCAGCTTTCCTCCATAGAAAAAGGCGGTTTTGCGCATTTCATGCTCAAGGAGATCTATGAACAGCCCCGGAGCATCAAAGACAGTATGCGGGGAAGGCTGAATGCGGCTAAAGGCATCATATCCCTGGGGGGCATCATCGACTACCAGCAAAAGTTAATGCAATGTAAGCGCATTGTTATTGTTGCCTGTGGCACGTCGTGGCATGCCGGAATGGTAGGGGAATATCTCTTTGAAGACCTGGCCCGGATCCCCGTTGAGGTGGAATATGCTTCCGAGTTCAGATACAGGAATCCCATCATTGATGAAAATGACGTGGTGATTGCCATCAGCCAGTCGGGAGAGACTGCCGACACCCTGGCCGCCATCGAGCTGGCCAAATCCAAAGGTGCCACCATTATAGGGATCTGCAATGTGGTAGGATCATCCATAGCACGGGCCACGCATGCAGGGTCATATACCCATGCGGGCCCGGAGATAGGCGTCGCATCTACCAAGGCATTCACCGCCCAGGTAACGATCCTGAGTCTGATGGCCTTATCCATAGCCGGCAAGAAGGGAAGCATTTCCAGGTCAAGATATCACGGGCTGCTCAGCGAAATGGAGGCCATCCCTGAGAAGGTAGAAAAAACTTTGCAGGTGAATGATTCAATCCTGGCATTGTCCAAAATTTTTCAAGATGCCCGGAACTTCCTGTACCTCGGGCGCGGATATAATTTCCCTGTAGCACTGGAAGGAGCACTGAAGCTAAAGGAGATATCCTATATTCATGCAGAAGGCTATCCGGCCGCTGAGATGAAACACGGCCCCATAGCCCTGATCGATGAGGAAATGCCGGTGGTGGTCATCGCAACAAAAAAAGGGAGCTATGACAAAGTGGTAAGCAATA
>SLEW01000275.1 GCA_007124575.1 Bacteroidales bacterium
CTTTTTCACATCCTCAGCCAGTGACCTGGCGCGCATGCCGGCATCCATATCTACCGGACCCACTGCATAAATCACGGCTACCTCCGGCTTACGACCCCAGTAATCATCACGCGGGAGCTGATAGCGCCGCAACATGTTCATGGCCATCATGTCAGCCTCCTGCCCGGTAAGCTCTTCAATGATGTCATCCTTTCCGTTCCAGCGCCCCAAAGTATCCACCAGGCCATGTTCCAGGGCATCAGCACCGGCGAAAAACACCACTTCGTTTACCAGCCTCTCGTACTCCTCATCTGAGATGCCCCTGCTGGCAGTAATGTCCTGTTTGGCGAGCTTATACATGTTATCCACCAGCAATTGTCTTTGTTCGCGGTCCTCGTCGCTCATTCTATTGCTTGCCAGGGATTCAAAAGCGGACTTGTACTCGTGGTAACGCCACTCATCCACGCCAATGCCAAACTTTTGCAGCAGGTCGTTAAGATATACGCTTCCCATCATGTAACCTGGCAGCATGACGCTTCCCTGCGGGTCGAGAACGATGTGATCGGCCACGGAAATCAGGTGGTACTGGTTCATGGAGGCATTATCCGTGAAGACGATCACTTGTTTTCCGGAAGCACGGAAGGTTTCGAGCTGCTGTCTGACCTCCCACAGCATGGCCAGGTTGAGCGACATACCGGAAGCATTGATCACCAGACCGGAAACACGGGGGTCTTCTGCCGCAGCATCGATGGCATCCAGGGTCTTGCGCAGGGAATTTGCATTGTCGAATAGCCGGTATCGCTGGTAGCGCATGGGTTTTGACAGATCCAGCTCCACAAAGTATGCCGGATCGCGCAGACGATCATCGATCACATTCCGGTCATAAGCACCCACACGCACCGCATAGGTGTTGTGCGAATGGCTAAAGGAGTCGTCAAAGCCGCTTTGGGCTGAAAAACCAATGCGCCCCAGGCTCAGCTGAACACCAAAGGTAAAGGCCTCGTGGTCGAAATATCGTCCGGTAAAACGCACGCCGGGAAGGGCTTCCACAGCCACCCCGGCACTCCACATCCCATCGCCCACATCCATGTCTTTGCGAAGCGCATAATCCCCAAAAACAGCCAGGCGCTCATTGCCAAACGGACGCACCGCCAGGTCGAGAACCCCTTCGTAGTCATCAAAGTCAGTCAGGAACGTACCCATTAATCCAATGGACAAATAATTTGAAGGCCGGAACAAGTTACCTAACGTCAGGGTTGTTTCACGGCCGAAGAAATCCGTATCACCGCCCGACCAGTTCACGCTTAACCCGGAGGCAAAACGATCATTGCCAAAAGCGGTGGAAAGCCGGTAATCCGTTACCGTATTCCCCTCCAGGCTGAACCGGTGGACCGCAAAACCAGTGTTCGGAAGACCAACAAATACGCCCCATCGGCTGAAGTCCGAAAACCCCATGTCGTTATCCGACCAGGCAAAGGTGATGTCGGGGTGGGTGACATAGTTCAGGATAGCCGGGTTAGCGTAACCGTAAAGCCCAAACCCCATGGCCCCGGGCGAGGTCATCAGGAACTCATTGCGGAAATGATAATTATCAAAGCCGGAAAACGGGGTGACATCATTATCCTGAGCATAGGTTGTTGCCGTGACAATGCAAAGGGTGAGCAGCAAAGCAGAGGTTTTCATAGTCATTTTTTTATTGTGTTTATTTTTAGCGGAAAGGTTGAAAGTCAAAGACCGGCAAAACCGGACCATAAAAATAATGCTTTTCTTCATAAAATGGTTCTCAATATAAGAAATACCTGTCTCGAGAAAGCATTTCCTGCATCTGGAAAATATGAAGCTGTCAGTATAACAATTATATTTGCAAGAATAATTTAAGCTTCATGACAACAAGAGCGAAGATTTCAACACTCGTTACTCTGCTATTCATCCTTTCCTTGCTCGTGGTGGGATATTTTATCAGACACTCCCGTCAGCAGCAGGAGGCCTACCTTGAGCACAGCAGAAAACAGATACATGAAGCTTCAGATGCAATAGCTGAGATCTGGGAGGTTCACCTTTACTGGGTCATTTATGATTTCAGCACGTGGGATGATATGGTACATTTTGTGTCGGATCCGGCTGCGCTCCAATACGATATAGCAGAGGAGTACCTGGAAGACCTGCTTCCCTGGTATGAAGTGGATGGTGTCTGGATTTTCAGTGCAGCTGATGATTTAATATACCAGGACACACAGGGATGTGCTGATCAACTTCCTGACACATTCCTTTCAGAAGATCACCTCAGGCAGCTTCACGAAGAAAATTTAATGCAATATTACCAGGTTGTCAATGACACGCTGATGCTTATTCAGGGGGCTACCATTCACAAAACGGAAGATACGGAAAGGGAAGGCGAGCCGCAGGGATATATGTTTATGTCCAAATGCTGGAGCGGAGAGCTGCTTCACCTTCTTGAAGCCATGACAGGAAGCGATGTGAAAGCAATAGCACCTCAGGACACCATAAACCCGGCAAGCTTATACCCTGATTCATTTATGCGGGTTCCTTACAAGGGAAAGGATGGTGAACATGCTGCTTATCTTGAATTCAGTAAAAGGATAGATTTTTCAGTCCTGTTGCAGGACAATGCTGTCAGAATGTTTCTGATCATCCTGATTTTTTCAATTTTCGCATTTGTATCTTTATCGCTAGCTATTCATTATTGGGTAACCAGGCCATTAAAGCAAACAGGGGACATCATCAGGCATAGTAAAACAGAACAGATCCCTCAGTTGAAAAAAGCAAGCCGTGATTTTGAGATGATAGGCGGGCTCATAGAGACATTTATCAAACAAAAGGATGATCTCGAAGTCCAAAAAGAGAAAGCCGAAGAGGCTAATCGTTTGAAAACAGCCTTTCTGGCCAATGTCAGCCATGAGATACGTACCCCCATGACAGGTGTCATGGGTTTTTCGGAGCTGCTGAAGACCGAAAAGGATCTGACTCCGGAAGAACAACAGCAATACCTTGATCTGATCTATTCAAACGGGCAGCACCTGTTGCGATTAATTGATGACCTGATCGACCTGGCAAAAATCGATTCAGGAAATGTGACC
>SLEW01000089.1 GCA_007124575.1 Bacteroidales bacterium
CTAAATAAAACAAAAAAAAAGCTATTTTGTTTCTTGTTAATTACCAGTACAATATAAGAAACTCCGGGTGAATTTCCTAATTCACGCCGGAGTTTCTTGTGTTTATGTATACGAAAATTTTTATCTTCTTAATCCGTTCGTTTATTGTTTTCTTTCAGTTTGCTGCCCGGTTGGCTTAGAGGTTTTCATATAGGTAGATATTTCCTTCTTCATCCAGACCTTCGATGAAAATGAGGTTATTTACATTATCAAGCTCTTCGGGTAGTGTTATGTGCGTGACGCCATCTTCACCGGGTGTGATGTTGGCTTTCCAGAACCGGGTTATTGGTATGCTGTAATCTTTATAGTTGTCTGAGCTGATCTCCGACTCATAAAAAGCTGCAGGCATGTTGTATCCACGGATGGCAAATTCCTGATCAGCCATGCCTGCTGAGGATCTTTGGGTGTAGGCTATCAGGGCACCTGCAGCCCCCCGCACGCCCAATATGGCTGCGCTGGAACCGCTCAGGACCTCAACGCGGCTTATATCTTCCGGCCTCAGCGAAAGGAAAACGCCCTGGTCTACAGTGTTTCCATCCACAATAAATGCCGGGCGGCTACTCGCTTCAAAACTAATGGGCCCTCTCAGAAATATATTCCCATCACGGTAGGTAAGTCCCCTTACGTTTCTGGTAAGTACTTCACGCATGGAGTTGTAATAACCGCTGAGTTCATCCACGTAAATGGTTTGATCGGGCTGGCCGTAATAGCTTCTTTCAGCTCTTCTGCCTGAAATTCTTTCAGTCTGATGAAAATAATCCGGCCTGGAAACTCTCGACCAATTATCGCCCCTTTCAAGTACTTTTTTAGGTTCAGTGTGAAAAGTTAATGGATATGACGCTTCAGCCGGCTCGTCAAAACCAAGTTTTATCTGGTATGTGCGCCGGGGTGCATTTGTTTCCACGGATATGCCGGCCATAAACACGTTTTCGTATTCCAGTCCCTCGAATTCAAAATGACCATTCCTGTCTGTTTCGGTGGTGTACATTTGTCTGCCCTCAGTCCTTGTGGCCATTTTCACCTGGACTCCTCCAAAGTCATGCCGGTCGGAGAGGGATTCTACCTTACCCTGTACCACAAGCCCTTCGGCTTCCTCATAGGTGACCTCAGGGAACCTTCTTTTCATAATGTCTTCCCAGTCAAAGCGACGCCACCCGTGGGTCATCATCAGCAGGTCAGCTGCTTCAGCTGCAGCGGGCTCATCCTCAAAATAAAAACCGGGATTGTAAATGTCACCTTGCAGGTCACTGGTCAGCATGAGATAGGTGGCAATATTGCCACGCCGTTCGGGGGCAGAGCCGTGTGGTTCTAACACAGCAAGTGAAAGGCTTGTTCTGAATCCGGCTCCTGCTTGGGTATGGATGGCGACCTCATCTCCGTTTATCTCCACAGAAGGTTCAATGAATCCTTTCTCGTTAAGAAATATGAGGCGTTCGGCTACTGGTCCGTTGCTGTCAAAAAAAGTGATATGGCTGATACCATCGGGAAGCTCGCTCACCGGGATGCTGGTTTCAAAAAAGGCCTGATCCATATTGGCTTCCTGGAAAAAGTGCACCCGGCCGCGGGTATGGGCAAGTATGGCTATATCGCCCGGCAAGGCGGTGGTTATCAGGCTTGCAGTTACCTGCAGGTGTATGTTCTCTCCCCTGCGGTCAACGCGTAACACGTAGCCCTGATCCTGCAGGTCAGGCAAAAGGCAGGTGTAATCATCTCCGTTTTCAAATTCAACTACGGCATGGTAGACGCTTCCATGTTCAGGAGTGAAGGTAAAGGAACCCATCCCATCATGCCGGGTCTCAAATGAAAGGACCACAGTGTTTTTGTCATCCATAAGATGCCCCTGTGCTTTGACTCCTCTGCCAAGACCATTGGCAGCCTTGAATGCCACCCTGTTTTCTGTGCCGGCTACGAGATTACCCCCTTCCGGGAATAATCCAAACTGAAACTCATTTCGCTTTTCTTCCAGGTTATCATTAAAATTACGACTACTTCTCCTTTCTCTGCGGGAGATGTAGTTCTCTTCGCCAGGATTTCTTATGGTCAATTCTTTTTCGAAGTAGAAGGTTTCATCAAAGTTTTTCATCAGATCTGTAAATGCCCGGAGAACGTAGCTTCCTTCATGGATGGAGTCAGGGATATGAATGTCGCCGTATGCCAGACCGTGCTCCAGGGGCAGGAGGGAGACATTTACAAAATCCCCGTCCAGGCTGAGGAGTTCTACGTGCAGGTTGGTCTGTCTTTCGTCGGGTTGGTGGTTGGACAGGGCAACCACGAATGCCTGGAACCAGATTCTCTCCCCCGCGAGATAGCTGTTCTTGTCAGTATGCATATATGCCTTCTGATGCGGCAGCATGTGTTCATATGCCTGAAGGTTGGTGAGGGCTGTTTGTCCTGCGGCCTGCATGGGATTGCTTGCATGCAATGGCAACAAAAGGGCCGTAAAAAGTGTGGCAAAAAGAGACAGTGCCAGGGGTCGAAGTTTTTCCATCTGTTTATATTTTGGTTTGACAGGTCAAGCGCTGACATTACGTTGGTGTTCCCGCAACCGGAAATCAGGTCTCAAATATTATGCCACTAACAAAAAAAACCGTTCCCCTGAGGTTACCATGCTATATCCAGCTGGTTAATGATGTGTGCTGCGTTTATGAGGTCTGCTTCATGATCTATTCTGCCTGCTTCTCTTCGAAGGGCAGAGCGCACCTCCCTGCGATGATCAGGGAAGAGTCTGGAAATGGCTCTCCGGCTTTTCCTGCTTATTTCGCGGGCTTCACCATCAGGCATGACAAAGTAGTATACGGGGTCGTGTTCAATCCGGGGTCGTGCAATAATACGCCCACCGGTGCTTCTGTGGGTTTCGCCGGTGCGTCGTATCCTTTGATGTGCTACGAGGGTAACTTCATCTTTATAAAGAATCTGTGCATAGAGGTTTAGCTCATCACTTTCATACCATGGCTTTATGTTAATATTCCTAAAGACAAGGGTGTCGTGTTCATTAGGATAAAGTGTAAAGGCTGACACTGTTTCCTTGTTAATTTTTATTGACTGCAGCGTTCTGGGTTGCCGCCATATCAGTTCGTCGAGGTATCCATTATAACGGAAGTCCTGTCCTTCGACCAGTGTGCTGTCGCGAAGCTTCAGGTCGCCCTTCACCCAGTCATCGTGAAGATAAGGGCTGCCATCAGCCTGCATGGTGGTGACGAACACCTCACCTGTCAGTCTTGGGGTTTGTTCAAGGGTTTCAGGCTTTGCTGGCGTTTCAGGTTCATAGGCAAGCCCTGTGTAAAAGCCGGCAATGAGAATTAAGGGAAAAAGTATCATATGTTTGATAAGGGTTAACATGGCAGAAATTATTTTACTGTAATTGATGTGGTATTGAAAATGGCTTCGCCGCAGTCTGATAGACCTTCGATGGTGATCAGGAATTCTCCTCTCAGGTCACCGGTGAAAAACGAATAGGTTTCAGGCTGTCCATCCAGGAGGTTCAAGTCTGGTTCCCATGCGAGCAGCTGCCTCATGTCGGGCCGGTTTGTCCGGATATTGCCTGGTTCATCGTATAAGGGCGGATTAAACACTTTATGATGTCTGTATGACTCATGCATTTTCGTGGTATAGGTTGTGTTTTCTTCAAGGATATCCTGGTAAGATTCATTTTCGGTGAAGATCCCTATGATACCCGGAAAGGTCATATCGCCATAGGCCCAATGGACATTTTTAATTTCTATTTTGTCGATCTCCCTGGATCCTAATTTCATTAGCTTGGTGAAATCGTGGATCATGATTCCGTCAAGAAAAAAAACAGGTTGATTGGGTAGTCTGTTTCCTGAGTTGTGACATACCAGGGATGTTCGCAGGTCATCATCACTGCCGCGGAACCTCCATACCGGTACCAGCTCCCGGGCTATTTCCCGGAGGTTGTCGAGTGGCATGAACTCATCCATGTACACTGTGGCTTCTGGCCGGTTATAGACCAACGGCGGGCGTGCATAACGATAAAAGCTTCCGGTGGGATCTTTCACGTAATCATTATCAAATGTCTTTTGAACGCGAACGATGTCCTGGCTTTCGCGAATGAATGACCTGCGCTGCCATATATCCCTTCCCGGACTGCCCTCAAAAGGTTTCTGCAGATCAAACTTATCAGCCACCTTTATGCTGTAGCGGTTATTTAGTGTACTCCGGTCTACGGACAAAAACAGCTCTTTGTTTCTGTGGTAATCTGAAAGCAGAAAATGAAACCGGCCCTGATCATCCGTATGGGTATACATTAGATTTACCAAGGTGTCTGGGGCGTTGAGTAAAACACGTGCGTTGTTAAAGGGTGTGTTTTCTGTGGGATCGGTCACCTGGCCTGACAAGATCAGGCCTTCTGTTTCCATCAGTATATTGTATCCGGGAATGTATTCTTTTTTATTTGCCTGATAGGCTTCTTCCCATGATGAGAATCCTATGAGGAAATCGTTGATCAGGGAATCGTTGATCCCGCCCAGCTTTTGTTTTGCATAATATTCGCTGATTTCCATATCCCGGGCGCATCTTTTGTTTCTTGCCTGTTTAGCAAGGGTCAGTGCATCGTCTGCGGCTGCTTCTTTTCTTCTAACCGAAACACTGATTCTGGCTTCCCTGTTTTCTCCCAGCAGGGGGTCTAATCCGATCTCCACTTTCTCACGCCTGCCAAACTCTTGCCCGGCAAGGATCTCCAAGGCAGGCAGGTCGCCTGGTTTGTGATACCAGTGTCTAACAGCCTGATGTTGCCGGTCATTTGTATGTGCCTGAACCTTTAATACGCCATGGGGTAATTGATCTTGCGGCAGGGATACTGTCACGAGGCTGTCCTGAGCTTCCCAGGCCTCTTCCCATAGGAGATTACCCCTGTGTCTGATACTCAATTTCCCTGCTGCCTGTTGCTCACCCCGGTGAAAAACAGTGGCTTTCAGGGTTTCCGCTTCATTATTCAAACTCAGGCTTATTCCCTGGTCTTTAATGGTGGGAAGCCTGAAGGCTTTTTCAGTGCCGTCAATATATAATGTATAGCTTGTTGCTGTATCTGGTGTCAGGCTTATGGTGTTAAACCCATGTGAATTTAACTGGCTGCTCAGGATGGTATCCTGTGCTTCATTGAGCAGGTGAATGTCTCTGTGGGAAGTATCAAAACGGCCGCTTGTGTTTACAAGTATATTGCCTGGATGGCCTGGCAGAAGGTATCCGCCTTCCACGCTGAACCTCACGCTGAGATCGTCATCAACTGCTGAGGCAGGGTCGATAAGTTGCAGTTCATCATCAAAACGGTTGGCGACAAACACATTTTTACGAAAAAAGGATGTTTCTCCCAGGTTGCGCATCCAACTGGTATAACCCACGAGCTCATACATTCCCGTAGAGAGGGTGTCATGCAGGTATATGCTGCCGGAAGCGCTGTTTTCACTTAATTTCAGGGTAACATTTTCCGCCACGCCATACTCATTTCGCAGGGCCAGATAGGCGTACCGGCTTTGTTTTCCTGAGTAATCATCCTGGTTATAGAGCCAAAACCGGAAGAACATTTTTTCGCCGGCAACATAGAGGTCACGGTCGGTATTTACATAAACCTGCTCGTGCGGTGTTACATCCGCGGTGCTGGCGGCGGTATTTAGTCCGGGCATTGCCATAAGGCAGCATATGATAACAAAAAGACCTTGCTTCATTTTTCTATTCATTTAAATCGTTCTGATTTACTATTGTTCTGATTATTAGATCCAGAATGGCGGTTGTACTTCATAGGAGCAACCATCCTCGGGAATGGTCTCCGGATCTTCCCATAGTGTAAGTGTTAATTCATTTGTATCGGAATTATAATGGCTGCGTACCGAAAACGAGGTTACGGATGATGCTTCAAAGATCCCATATACCCTACGTTCGGGGTCGTTCACGCAATGCATGTTGCTGGGCAGCTCTATGGCAATGGGGTCAAAAAACTTTCCTTCGTCGGAGAGCTGCTGATTTTTGGCCTGATGAAACTCAAAGGCGTCCTGGTTTAGCGCAAAGAGGCGGCTAATGAGGGTGCGGTTGTGATCATAACTTTTGTCAGGCAGGTTGAGGTAGAGAAGGTCGCTGGTGTTGTAAGGAAGGAATCCCACCTGGTGATGGCTGAAATCTGCGCCTGCGCTAAAATCGGGAATGTCCCTTGGCAGAAATTCCGTCGCATCATAAACCATCCAGCAGTAGTCATAGGTATTTATGAAACCAACAGGTATCACATTTATATACTGCAGGTATAATCCTGCTTCATAGCGAAATTTTGGTGTTTCGCTTCCCTCAAGGATCGTTTCAAGATATATCTTGGTGCCCTGCACAACATCTTCATAAATCCGTCCTGATATAGCCGATTCAAAATAAAACGTTTCATGGGCAAATTCACCGTCAAGGTTTCCCATCTCTATGGGTTCTGCGATCTCCTGGGGGGCGCTTTCATAGGTGTAGCCGTCGGATGTTACGATTTGCAACGTATATGTTTTGCCCACCTCTCCCCTGAAATTATTGGGGGTGTAGTACCAGCCATGGCTTGTTTCTTCAAGCAGGACTTCATTCCCTTCATCATCGCTGATGGTTACCAGGGCATCGCTTATACGTTTGAGGTTGCGGGGCTCACCATAGGCGGTGGTTTCTGAAAGCCTGACCCCATGCGGGCCTTCTTGCGTGGTAAGCAGGCCGTCCACGACGAGGTAATTTTCCAGCTGACCCACAGAGTGATCAAATTTTTCCTGGCATGCTGTCGCCAGAAAAATGAGGCCAAGCCATAATAACCTGATTTGTATGTTTTTTTTCTTTGTCATGATTAAAACGAAAAATTATAGGTTAGGGTAGGCAATGGTCTTCCGATGATATAAAGCTGATATAGGTCGAATGATCCATGACCTTGTTGTGTTGTAGGTGTTTTCTTGTAAAAAACGGAAAACGGGTTCTTTCTGCCATATACATTTAACACAGAGAACGTGAAACTGCCTTTTCCGCGTTGGTCTATCCGCAGGTTCTCGCCAAGGGAGATGGAAATGTCGAGCCTGTGATAGGCGGGCAGGCGGTAGCTGTTCCGGTCGGAATAGGCCAGCAGCATGCTGTTTCCGTGCTGATACGTGTATTCAGGCAGGGTAACAGGGCGACCGGTATTATAGTTGAAGGTTGCACTTATGCGCCATCTTCTTGACATGAAGTAGTTTGCATTGATGGCCAGGTTGTGTGGCCTGTCATAATTGGATGGGAAATAGTTGTTGTTGTTGATCTGCATGTCGGGATGGGGGCTGTCTGTGCGGCGCTGTGATGAGGAATACGTATAACTGGCGAACCCGGTGAGGTCACCTGAGTTTTTCCGCACATAAAGTTCCATCCCATAGTTGTAGCCTTTGGCGTTGATCACATCCATTTCAAGGTGGTCGTTCATGGAGATTTGTGCGCCGGAAGTGTACTCTATGGCATTATGGATTTGCTTGTAATATACCTCCAGGGATGTTTCCAGTGTATGGTCAAAGAAATTTCTGAAATAGCCCACTGCAACCTGGTCACTGGTAAGCGGCTTCAGGTGGGTGTCGCTAAGCTTCCAAAGGTCTGTGGGTGCCATCACCGAAGTGTTGGAGATAAGATTAATATATTGATTGGCTCTGTTATAACTCAGTTTCATGGAGCTGTTCTCATCCAGACCGACGCGAAAACCCAGACGTGGCTCCAGGCCGCCATATTGCTGAACAACATCACCTGATTCATATTGTGTGCTGTCTGTGATGGTCTGCTGGCTGTAAGCCTGGTCTTCTTCATATGATCTTACGGTAGCAGGCCCCATCTGGAGGTAGTGTGAGTAGCGGAGGCCGAGTTCAAGTGCAATTCTGTCGCTTATATTAATGTCATCACTAACGAATGCAGCAAGCTCGTATGCCTGTTCGTTTTCCATAGTCCAGTGGGATACCTGCGAATCATCGCTTTCGGGGTGAATGCTGCCGGGGGCAATATCGTAGCGGATGGCGTCTGCACCCATGTTGATTTCATGCACGGAGCTTGGATAATAGGACAAAAACCAGGTGAGTTTTTTATAATCAATGTCGGAGTCTATCCGGTAATGACCTTCGGGGTTGTATTCAGGCAGCTCTGCCAGGCTGTACTGATAACCGCTATAGCCAGCAATGAAAGTGGAAGAAAGGCTTGAGCTGATAAAGCTGTTGAGTCTCAGGGATGCCAGGTGGTTATAGTATTCATAATCTACGTCATCCCCGAAGTTTGACTTGTCGTAGCTTCTGTAGCCAAAAATGGTGAGTCTGTGATTCTGTCCGAGAGCAACATTCAGATGCCCGGTAATATCATTAAAGCCGACAGAACTGTTCATCAGGTCCTCATTGGGTATCCTTTGCAGGAGCCAGTCAGAGTATGAGGACCTTGCACCAACGGCTAGCGCTGCTTTATCTGCTACGATGGGTGTTTCCAGCAGGACGCGGCTGTTGATGAGTCCAACGCCTCCTTCAAGAGACGTACGCTCCTTGTCAAGGCCGTTGCCGAGGCGGATATCCATGACGGACGAGGCCCTTTCGCCGTAGCGTGCCGGGATCCCGGCCTTCATCAGACTCACATTGCTTACCATGTCGGGGTTGATGACCGATATAAGGCCGAAAAGGTGGCTGGAGTTAAACAGGGGAACATTTTCCACCAGCAACAGGTTCTGGTCGGCGCTGCCTCCTCTTACGTTGAATCCGGAGCCGAACTCACCTACTGATTGTACGCCGGGCATGAGGGTAAAGCTTCTCACGATATCCTGTTCGCCAAAACTGCCCGGCAAGGTTTCCAGGGCCTGGGCATCCATGGTTATGAGGCTCATCTGGGTGCTGGTGATATGGTCGCGTGCCCTGCGGGCGGTAACCGTAACTTCTGCCAGCTGGGTTGCTTCTGAAAAGATGTCCAGGGTAATTTCCCCGTCACTGATCAGCCGGATGTCCTGGTACATTTCGTCATACCCGACATAGCTGATCCTTAAACTGTGATCGCCCACAGGAAGTGTCATGCGGAACCTGCCATCCAGGTCTGTGGTAGCTCCCTGCTCCGACTCTGGTTCATAAACCACTGCGCCGATGAGTGGTTCAAAAGTGGCCGCATCCAGGATAAGCCCACTGATGGTGGCGCGGGAATATCTTCCATATTCAGAGGGATCGCCCACAATGATCATATCGTCGTCATCGGTGAGACGATCTCTTGCTATGGCATCCCGTGGCATAAGGAAGAAAAGTCCGTCGATCTCAAGGTAGGTAAGTTCGGACCGGCCGGCAATCAAAGAGATAGCCTCCTCCAAAGGTTGCTCCAGGAGGGCTTTGCTGTATATTTCATCGGCAAGCCATGTGTCGCGATAATATATGACAGTATTGTGTTTCTCCTCGAGAGCTGCGAGGATATCCTGAACGGGCAACATCTGGCCAGCACCTTCTTGCTCCTGAGCCGTGGCATTAAGGGCTCCTGTTGCAAAAAGCAAAATTGCCAGGAAAAACTTCAACAGATATAGATTCATAAGAAACGTGTTGTTGTGTATGGGTTTGTAAATTTCCACATAAAATTGGCTTTTACCAAACCGGTGGTTATATATTTATACCAATTACATGTTTTTGTTTCTGAAAATGATGTTATTTTCTTCTCTTTTGTGGGCAAATCACTTATGCCAATACACTTTGATCACTTTTGTAAATAGTTTTGCAAAATCCATGCCCATAACATAAATATACAGACATTCAGTTTAATAACCACTTGTTTTTATGTTATATGCTTGTATATCATGTGCATTTTTGAACAGCTCTGTCCGTCTCCGCACACTGGTCCGGGTATTTACAGCCGGGTAATCTATTCTGGATAGTTTGTGATTTATACATTATATTATATAGGGAATTAAAAGGAGCTCAATTATGTACCGTGATTATTTAGCAAAAATTGTCATTTCTTGGGATTTTTTGTGTATAATTGCACATTGAATACGGAATCGCTGCTGTATAAATATATTTTGTGATCCCGGATGTTAATTTTTTTTTAATTTATTATTGTTTTTTGGGGAAATCGTATTAAATTTGAAGGTCAATCAAAGCAAGAATTTTTTGAGTTCTATTTTATTAACTAAAACAAAAACAACATGATGAAGCGAGTTTTCATTTTGATGGGTGTGTTGCTCTTTATGGGTTCGACCCTGTTTGGGCAGCAGATCCAGATTTCCGGTACAGTGACCGATGCGGAAGACGGAGCTACCTTGCCTGGCGTTACAGTTCAGGTTGAAGGTACAACCGTTGGTACGGTTTCAGACATTAATGGTCGCTATGAGATCACTGCGGAAGCAGATGCCACGCTGATCTTTTCATTTATTGGGATGCAGACCCAGGATGTGCCGGTGGATGGCCGTAACACGATTAACGTTGAGCTCGAGGCTGAAATGGTTGGCCTTGAAGAGGTCATCGTTATCGCTTACGGTACCACACGTCGTGAGTCATTTACCGGGGTCGCAGATGTGATCGATTCTGACAGGCTTGAAAGGCGTCAGGTATCTCACATCTCCAGGGCACTGGAAGGAAGCAGCCCTGGTGTGCAGGTTACCAGCGGTGGTGGCCAGCCCGGAGCTGGTTCACAGGTCCGTTTGAGGGGCTTTGGCTCCATCAACGCATCCAACGCACCACTTTATGTGGTTGACGGTGTTCCTTTTGACGGCAACCTGAATGCCATCAGTCCCGATGACATCGAAAACATTACCGTACTTCGCGATGCTTCTGCTGCTGCACTCTATGGTGCCAGGGGCGCGAACGGTGTAATTATGATCACTACCCGCTCAGGTGACACAGAAAGGCCGTTTATGCGCTTTAGCTCCAGGGTAGGTGTTGTGGATCGTGCTATTGACGAGTATCCCCGGGTAAACTCAGGGGAGTTTATGTTGCTTAGCTGGGAAGCCTATCGTAACAACCTGCATTTCCGTCAGGGCCTCGATGTAGCCGACGCAAACATGGTAGCCACTTGGGGTGAAGACGCAGGTATGGGTTTTGCCAACAGCATTATTGACCATCTCGGACGTTACAACCCCTATCATGTACCCGAAGGGGAAGCACTTTTCGTATGGGACGATGACAATCCCTGGATTGGTTCTCTCAACCCCAATGCCACCTTGCTTTATGAAGACGACTGGCAAGACGAACTCTTGCGTACAGCCGTTCGCCAGGAGCACACGTTCAGGGTATCCGGTGGTACGGATGTGTCTGACTACTATGTCTCACTGGGTTATCTCAACGAAGAGGGTATGGCCATCAACTCTGAATTCGAAAGGTTTTCAGCAAGGCTGAATATAAATACCCAGCCGCTAGACTGGTTTGAGAGTGGCCTGAACCTTTCAGGTTCTTTCTCTGAAACCACACAGCAACCCTTCACAGGTACACAGACTTCCAATGCCTTCTTTATCTCCCGCACAATGGGGCCCATTTATCCGGTATACCTCAGAGGTGCAGATGGTGAGTTCATCCTTGACGATGATGGAAACAA
>SLEW01000179.1 GCA_007124575.1 Bacteroidales bacterium
GACCTGATCTTGGCGGCCACCTGCCCTATAAGCTGCTTATCATGAGATTCAAGAATGATGGTGGGTTTTTTACCACGTTCGGTAACCGTTTGCACCTTCACTTCCTCAGGTATCTCAAAGAAGATATTGTGTGAATAACCCAGGGCCAATTCCAGGATCTGACCGTTGTGTGAGGCTTTATAACCCACGCCTACAAGCTCCTGGACAATTTTATAACCTTCTGAAACACCTTTTACCATGTTGTTGATCAGAGCACGGTACAAACCATGCATCGATTTATTGCGTTTCAGGTCGTTTACACGGGACAAATTTACCTCTTCGCCTTCTACCTTAACCTTAATGGCAGGATCTACTGCCTGCTGCAGCTCTCCCCTGGGTCCCTTCACGGTTACTGTGTTATCATCAGATACCGTTACTGTGACGCCTTCGGGAATGCTTACTGGATAATTTCCTATTCGTGACATTTCTGTGCTATTTTTAGCTTACGTAACAAATTACTTCGCCACCCACTTTTTGATTGCGGGCTTCTTTGTCGGTCATAAGGCCTTTTGAGGTCGAGATAACTGCAATACCAAGGCCATTTAATACACGCGGCAATTCCGTGCTGCTGGCATAACGCCTCAGTCCGGGACGGCTGGCTCTCTGAATGTCATTGATGGCGGGTAACTTGGTCACCGGATGATACTTCAGAGCCACCTTAATGGTGCCGGGTGCCTTATCATCCTCAAATTTGTAATTGAGAATGTAGCCCTTTTCAAAAAGGATTTTTGTGATCTCCTTCTTGAGATTCGATGCAGGAACCTCTACAACCCTGTGGTTGGCCTTGATGGCGTTCCTTATTCTTGTCAGATAATCTGCAATTGGATCGGTTATCATTTGTTTTTGCGTAAAATGTTATTTAAAAAACTACCAGCTTGCTTTACTTACACCAGGTATTAATCCGTTATTGGCCATTTCCCTGAAGTTGATACGGGAAACACCAAACTGACGCATGTAGCCTTTGGGGCGGCCTGTCAGCTGACATCTGTTATGGAGGCGCACAGGAGATGCATTCCGGGGAAGCTTCTGCAAACCTTCCCAGTCACCCTTGGCCTTCAGTTCAGCACGCTTGGCGGCATACTTCTTAACAAGCTTGGCTCTTTTAAGCTCTCTGGCTTTCATGGATTCTTTTGCCATGATTTCTCCTTTTATTTATTCTGGTTTTTAAATGGTACTCCAAATTCGCGCAACAAGGCAAATGCTTCCTTGTCTGTTTTCGCTGTCGTAACAAAGCTTATATCCATCCCGTTGATCTTATTCACTTTGTCAATGATGATCTCCGGAAAGATGATCTGCTCTGGAACGCCGAGTGAATAGTTTCCTCTTCCGTCGAAGCCTTTCTCATTAACACCTTTAAAGTCGCGGATACGTGGCAGGGAAACGGCAATAAGCCTGTCAAAGAATTCATACATCTTATTTCCGCGCAGTGTAACCCGAACACCAATGGGCATGCCTCTCCGGAGTTTAAAATTGGAGATGTCTTTTTTAGACTTGGTTGGCACAGCCTTCTGACCAGCGATAAGGGTCATCTCAGCCACGGCGTTATCAATGATCTTCTTGTCAGTAATGCCTTCCCCGACACCCTGGTTTAAGCTGATCTTTTTCAGCTGGGGCACCTGCATGGTGTTTGTATAACCAAACTCCTTCATCAGAGCAGGCACGATGTCATTCTGGTACTTTTCCTTAAGTCTTGGTGTATAACTCATTGCTAAATTTCCTCCCCTGTCTTTTTGGAATATCTTACCAGCTTGTTATCATCGTTCAACCTTCTGCCGATTCGGGTAGCATTGCCCTTACCGTCAACCACCATGAGGTTTGACAGATGTATGCTGGCTTCTTTCTTTACGATGCCTCCCTGTGGGCTTGATGCGTTGGGTTTGGTATGCTTTGACACCATATTCACACCTTCCACAAAGGCTCTGCGTTTTTTTACGTCGACACTCAAAACTTTGCCTGTGGCACCTCTTTCGTTGCCGGCAATAACTTTGACATTGTCTCCCTTTTTTATATGGAACTTAGATTGCATGGTTGTTTTTCGATTAAAGCACTTCAGGTGCCAATGAAACGATTCTCATGAATTGTTTTTCTCTCAATTCGCGCGCTACAGGCCCAAAGATACGCGTACCACGCATTTCGTCGGTACCGGTCAGAAGGACCACAGCGTTGTCGTCAAACTTGATATATGTGCCATCCGGCCTTCTGACATGTTTCTTGGTACGTACCACAACAGCCTTGGACACAGTACCCTTTTTAACATTACCGGAGGGCAGGGCGTTTTTAACTGTTACAATAACTTTATCGCCAATGCCGGCATATCTGCGGCGGGTGCCTCCCAGGACCCTGATGCAAAGCACTTCCTTCGCTCCACTATTGTCCGCTACTGAAAGTTTAGACTCTTGCTGTATCATAATTACTTAGCTCTTTCAAGGATTTCAACTAATCTCCAACATTTATTTTTGCTCAAAGGCCTGGTTTCCATGATACGGACCGTGTCTCCAATATTGCAGTCGTTTGTTCCATCATGGGCCATAAAACGTGATGTCCGCTTTACAAATTTCCCGTACTTGGGGTGTCTTACCCGACGCAGAACCTCTACAACTATAGATTTATCCATCTTGTTACTTACCACAAGACCGGTTCTTTCTTTTCTGGGGTTTCTGGTTTCCATTTCTCAGCTAATTATTTGGTTTCTTCTAATTCCCTTTTGCGGAGTTCTGTAATGATACGGGCCACTGTTTTACGATAGTCTTTGATTTTCATGGGGTTTTCCAAAGGAGACACCGCATGGTTCATCTTCAACTTCTGCAATTGCTTCCGCTCTTCCTCAAGGCGCTCATGGAGCTCGCCGGTAGACATTTCACGAATTACATTCTGCTTCATCTTCACGTGAATTTTATGGTTTCACAGTTTTTCACACCTGAATTTTTCCGGAGTGACGCAAGGGAGCTAACAGGCGCTAAACTGTGGCTGGGTAATCTTCCCCTGCAAAAAGGCTGCAAAGTTACAACTTTTTTCCAATAATTGGTAA
>SLEW01000161.1 GCA_007124575.1 Bacteroidales bacterium
AACCCCTCGTCTCTGCCGACATCATTGGAAACCCACATTCTTCTGTCGTTGATTCACTCCTTACACAAGTAATAAACGGCAAGTTTGTGAAAGTGGTTTCGTGGTACGATAATGAGTATGGCTATGCAAGCCGCGTTGCCGACATGATTGAAAAAGTAGCCTGAATAAAAACCCTTTTCATGAGCTAAGGCTAAAGGCCGGCAGCCAGATACCTCAGGTATTCATGCGCTACCGGTCTTTTTTTTCCGGAAACGAGCTTTAAAACGACGATAGTTGCGATAAAACTTCTTTCGCTTCTCCGAGTCAAACAAAAGATTAAACTGCAGTGGAAAAGACTTCCAGCCAATGTGCTTGTAGTCTACAATTACCGGCTTCCATTCAGTTTCTGAAAGCCGCTGCACAAACATATTCGCTCCCAAATGGAAAGTGTCGAAAAACCAAATCCTGTGCTTATCCAATAAACGAACAATTTCTTCAACATGCAACCAAAAACCTTCATGGGAAATTTTTCCGTAGTCACGCACAAGCCTGGAATGTTGTCCATCATAATCATAAGGACGCTCAGTGACAAGGTTGTTAACCGATGCATCCACAATGGGATTAAAATATTGCTTTAACTCCTCAGGAAGATTATCATAAATCTTGCGCTCTTCCTCATTCATGCGTCTGCGCAAAATCCACACCTGAAGACGTTGCAAAAAACCCAGGTCATGCCTTATACGCTTGATACAAAGACCCGGATCACCCTCCACGGCAAAACACTCCCTGAAGTTGCCCTCGCCAATTTTTTCAGCCGGTTTGTACATATTACCATGGAATTAATGTCCAAAAATAATATTTTTCCAAACAACATAAGACCAAGCCACGCCCGGCAGCTAGTGTGAAAACAACAGCCAGATGCAGGAAACTATTTTTTTTGTTATAACTTTGAAAGATAAACAGAGCACAGAAACATTTTGCTATTACAAGTATAACCCAAAAATATAGATGATTATGGAAAAAAGACTTTTATTAATCAGCAATTCAACCAATTATGGCGAAGAGTACCTGGATTATACCAAACCGCACATAAAAAAATTTCTCGGGGATGACGTAAAAGAGGTGCTTTTCATTCCCTATGCTGGTGTCAGCATGTCTTATGATGACTACACATCAAAGGTCGAAAACGTATTCATGAAACTCGGATACGGACTTAAGTCCGTGCATAACGCCCAGGATCCTGTTGCAGCTGTTGAAGAAGCTGAAGCAATTATAGTTGGAGGCGGAAATACTTTTCACCTGGTACATAAGATGCATGAAACCGGAGTGATGGCAGCCATTCGCAAGAAAGCCATGGAAGGAACGCCCTACATCGGATGGAGTGCCGGCAGCAACGTGGCATGTCCCTCACTGAAGACAACCAACGACATGCCCATCATCGAACCTTCCAGCTTCAGCACCTTAGACCTGGTGTCGTTCCAGATCAACCCGCATTATACTGATGCCATCATTCCCAATCATAATGGCGAAAGCCGCGAAGACAGGATCCGGGAATTTCTGGTGGCCAATCCGGAAATGATTGTGGTGGGATTAAAGGAAGGAACCATGCTGCACATCGAAGGGGAAGACGTAAAATACATCGGATCTAAAACAATAAAGGTGTTCCGCAAAGATGAGCCTACCCTTGAATTTGATAAAAATGCCTCCCTTGATTTTCTTCGTTAGGCCTAAACCCACCCGCTGATGCAAAGAACATTCATTTTGCTTTTACTGGCTGCCATCCTGGTTCTTCCGGGATGTGGCAGCCATGTTCCCGTTACCACGACGGGGCACATGGCTAACTTCAATCCGGAAGCGGATGAAGCACTTGCCTGGTATTTCCTCCCGCGGACCCTGGTTACAATTGACGTAGAAATTTCTGAAACCGTAGAAAGACCCGGGCCCTACGCCGCTTATGCAAGAAAGTATTTAGGGCTCGACGACGTAATCATGGAACCCGCACGCACTTATGAGATCGCCAGTGTTAAGATCAATCAATACGTGGAGCCTGACCCGGAACAGGTGTATTATGTGACCATACCCGACAGAGATGATGATGAAGCAGGGTTTCTCATGTCGCTTAGTGAAGCCGGCCTTTTATACAGCTTTAACAAGGCCTATGAAGACGGAGAGTTCGAAAAATCACTTACCAGAAGCCATGACGTAGGCCATTTTGGCACAGATGCCACGTTTAACTATTTTATTGACACCAATCTCAAAGAACAGATCGACACAGTGATTGAGCATGTAATGCTCGATACCATCACCATCCAGAGAGAAACGTTTCGCAGCTCCTGGGTTGAAAAAAGTGATGAATTGAGAGCCAGTGAAGTAGCTGAATACATCCTGGAGCTGCGCGAAAAGAAGTTTGACCTGATCAGCGGCTTCCAGGAAATAAACTATTCAAAAGAGGCACTGGAGTACATGTACGGTGAGATGGACAGGATGGAAAATGACTACCTCGACCTTTTTACGGGCATCAAGGCATCAGACACCATCCGTTATCGCTTTGTGCATAAGCCCCTCAAAGAGGACATCATAAGCCGTTACACCTTGTTTTATTTTTCTTCATCAGATGGCATCCTCCCCGATGGCGACACAGACGGGCTTCCGGTGACGATCTCTTACGACAGAAGCAAGTCAACTGATTTCATTGACAGGCAAATAAGCCAACGAGCAGAACCGCGACGCACGAAAGCGAAAGGTTTCCATTACCGCATTCCTGAATATTCTGACATCAATATATCCATTGGTGGCCAGACCCGGGCTGATGCCCGCGTGCTAATAAATCAGTTCGGCATCGTCCACCACCTGCCTGCTGATGACCTGGAAATCATTTTCCATCCACATACCGGCTCTGTGAAATCCGTAGGCTTCATTCATGAAAACGACGAATAACCTTCTTTTGTCACTGTCTCGTTCTGAAATAGGTCTACATGGTGAAGGGCAGTTTAATTCAGCCCAAGGCAGCACTCTGAAGAGGGCAGCTTAAACATAGTCATCCCCAACAATTTGAACAACAGTACTTAATAAAATCATAAACACATGAACTATTTTATCATCACAGGAGCGAGCAAAGGACTTGGAGAAGGTCTTGCCATGGAATTGCTCCAGGAAGACCATCACCTGCTTTGCATCTCACGCACCGAAAGCGAGCAGCTGAAGAAGATGGCCGCAGCAAAAAATGTGAGCCTTGATTTTTTTCTTTACGACCTTTCAGACACCCAGGGCATTCCTGATCTCATCGAAAAGATATTTAAAAAAATAGACAGGGAGCAGGCCAAAGGTGTATACCTGGTTAACAATGCTGGGCTGATCCGGCCTGTGAACCGCGTAGAGGATTGCCCACCCAAAGAAGTGGACAAGCATATGCGCGTTAACCTTCTGGCTCCCATGCTGCTGACTTCAGGTTTCATCAAACACCTCCAGGACTGGAAGGTGGAAAAACGCATACTGAACATTTCATCAGGTGCGGCAAAAAATCCGTACTATGGATGGAGTTGTTATTGCACCGGAAAGGCGGGCCTGGACATGTTTGGCCTCTGCGTTTCGGAAGAACAGAAAAATGAAGAGCATCCGGTAAAAACGATGGCAGTAGCCCCGGGAATTATTGATACCGGTATGCAAAGCACTATCAGGAGCACCAGTGCACGTGATTTCATCCATCGTGATAAATTTGTGTCTTTTAAGGAGACCGGGCAACTTGTGTCACCGGCCCTGGCAGGCAAAAAACTGGCTCACCTCCTGCTTTCCGATAAATTCACAGATGGTGAGATAACCGATATCCGAGACGATTACTAGGATGGAAAAGATAGACCTGCACGACTTCGAGTTTCAGCTTACCTTACGGAAGCTGCGCATAGAGGATTTCGACCAGCTGGTATCCATGCAGAAGATATGCTTTCCCGGGATGGAGGTATGGTCGCATGAAAACATCGAAAACCAGCTCAAGCATTTTCCTGAGGGACAGATCGTCATTGAGATCGACGACAGGGTGGTGGCGTCGTCCGGCAGCCTTATCATCGACTCGGATGATTTCGACATGAATATGTCATGGGATGAGATATGCGATTTTGGGAACATCGGCACGCATAACCCTGAAGGAGATACGCTTTATGGGATGGAGATCATGGTACACCCTGAATTTCGTGGCATGAAGCTGGCCACCAGGTTGTACGAAGCCAGGAAAGACCTTACACGGCAGCTCAACCTCCGCCGTATCGTGATCGGGGGGCGCCTGCCGGGCTACAAGAACCACCGCGACGAGCTTAGCATCACCCAGTACGTAGACCGGGTAACCAGCAGAGCAATCTTCGACCCGGTGCTCACACCCCAACTGTCCAACGGCTTCTCATTAAAAAAGATCATCAAACAATACATGGATGATGACAGTGAGTCGGGCGGCTATGCAACCTACCTGGAATGGACAAACTTTGACTTCCAGGAAGAGAAACAGAAACAATTTCTTGCGGCAGCACCGGTACGCATATGCGTGGTGCAATACCAGATGCGTCCCATCAAAAGCTTTGATGAGTTTGCCATCCAGTGCGAGTATTTTGTGGATGTGGCCTCCGGCTACAAAAGCGACTTCGTGCAGTTTCCTGAAATCTTCACCCTGCAGCTGCTTTCCCTTTTTCCAAAAGAGGAACCGGGAACGGCTGCACGTAAGATCGGTGAGTTTACCGAACAATATCTTGAGCTTTTCAGTGAGCTGGCCATCAAATACAACATCAATATCGTGGCAGGCTCACACTTCACGCCGGAGGGAGACAAATTGCATAACATCGCCTACCTTTTCAAACGAAATGGGGAGATCGGAAAGCAATATAAGCTGCATATCACACCCAACGAAAAGAAATGGTGGGGTGTCCAGCCTGGAAACAGCCTGGAGGTCTTTGATACCGACAAAGGCAAGATCAGCATCATGATCTGCTATGACATTGAATTTCCGGAACTGGCACGTATCGCGGTAGAACGTGGGGCACGCCTCATATTCGTGCCTTTCTGCACCGACGACCGACAGGGTTACCTGCGTGTGCGTTACTGCGCCCAGGCCAGGTGCGTGGAAAACCAGATATTTGTGGCCATTGCCGGTACCGTCGGAAACCTGCCCCAGGTAGACAACATGGACATCCAGTATGCACAGTCAGGGATATTTACCCCCTCTGACTTTTCCTTTGCCCGCGATGCCATCGCCGGCGAATGTACCCCCAACGTAGAAACCGTGATCATCAATGACATAGACCTCGAATTGCTAAAAAGGCACCGCAACAGGGGGACGGTCACAAACTGGAACGACAGACGTACCGATCTGTATCGCATCGTGGCTCTGGATCAACAGCCGGGGCCTCCGGATCATTAATTTTCCGGCCATACAAAATGAAAAAAATGACTTCTATTGAAAAAAAAGCTTATCGTTGGATGTCAAAGCATAGCGTCACCCTGCTGCGTGTTGGCATCGGCATTGTATTTTTCTGGTTCGGCATACAGAAGTTTTTCCCCGGAATGAGTTCCGCAGAAGATCTGGCAACCAGAACCATTGAAGTTATGACCTTTGGACTGATTGAGCAGTCTGTTGGCATGTTTTTGCTTGCATTCTGGGAAGTCATTATAGGCATTACCTTCATTTTTGGCATCTACATGCGGATAGCCATACCCCTGCTGTTTTTACAGATGATCGGCACCATTACTCCCCTGTTTTTCTTTCCGGAAGAGACTTTTACCATGATTCCGGTAGTTCCCAATATTATTGGACAATACATAATTAAAAATATCGTGCTTATTGCTGCAGGCATGGTCATAGGGGCGCATCACTTCGGATACCTGACCCACAGGCAGGAAAGATAAAAGCCCATCCCAGGACTACCAGCGGGCGTGAAATTGACGCCTGAACACCTCAAACCATGGGTCGTCTGCCGTAAGCTGACTGACCAACCTGTCCGGGTCTGCCTCTGCATCCAGTTTTTTTAACCAGGTCACGGCATTGGATGCTACTACTCCCTGGTGATAAGATAACCGGGAAGCCTCCACATCCTTGTCCCTGAGCTTTTTTAAAAATGCCATGCTTTCCTCAATGTAACCCGCAGCAGAATAATTCAGTGCACCCGTTTTAAGCATGTCGATGTCAGCATGGTTGTTGATATGGTCAAGCAGCGCCGGATGGTCTGCCGCCAGGCCCGAAGCCATCATCAGGTATTCAGCAGAAAGGTCATAATGGCCTCTCAGCATGGCAATATCTGAAAGCACCCGGGCACGTGTCATCACACGAAAAAGCATGTTTTTAGCCTCCCTGGCATGCATGACATGCCCACTATAGCCTTTTTGATAGTCAAGGGCACTCTCCACATAGAGCCTGGCGAAGGACACATCATCATTACGGATAGCCCTTCCTGCAACGGTTAAAAAAGAATGGTAAATGCCCTGGTGTGACAAGTCGAGCAGGCGCTCCAAGCCCGGGGGGCAAGGGAAATGGGTTCCAGCCTCATCGCAGAACGACCGCACATGAGCAAGGGTATCAAGAGAAGCCGTCAGACGGTCTTCTGCAATCAACTCTTCTGAAGCACTAAAAAAAAGGGATAACACCTTGTCAGCCAGGTGCTTGGTCATTTGGTCATGCTTTCCAAGTGGCTGCATATCAACAATTACGTGCCTAAGCCTGTTTAGTGCCTGCACATGATCTCCCGCTTCAAGATCCGCTTTAGATAAAGCAAGATGCGAGGGTATGTGATACGGGTTATGGTTAACAGCCGCCATGAACGCCTGCCTGGCTGCTTCCAGGCCCTCCTCCGGAATCATATTAAGACCTGCTGCATAATACAGGGAGTCAATGTTTATAATAGCATGATTGAATACATCACGCATGCTTTGGATTTGCTGCAGCTTACTGTCAAACCTTGGGATTACATTTTCCGGATCATGAACATCGAGATTGAGCCATGCATAAAAAGGTGCATTTAGGATCTTTCCTGCCAGGGCCTCAGCCTCACATAGCTGAAACTCATCCAGCAACAAGGCATTTGGGTCACCGGGGTTTAATTCCGATATCATCCCTTTTATTGTTTCCAGAGATACAGATGCATCATAGTACGCACCGAGCGCATCACTCCATTTATTTATGCGCAAGGCCATTGCCGTATCATAAGAAAAGACAATGTCTTCCATGCTTAAAAGAAGCTCCGTTGTATCATACGGATAATAAAAAACATGTTCAGGCCATGCACTGCCCGAACTTATAACATCCTGTTTTTTATAACGAACCCTGGATACGGTATCGCCTTCATTGGTCAGAACAAACAATTTGCCACTCAGAAAGTCAGGTGTAATAAGCCTCTCCAGGCTAAAGTCGCGGTAGTGCTTGTCTCCCGAAATAGCAATCATGCCCGTTTCAATGTCCAGGCGAAGGCTGTCCTTGCCTGTCCTGCCAAAGTGAACCATGGCATGTAACTGCACCTGATAAGCTGTACGCACTCTCAGCTTGCCTGAACCCTCTGAGATGTGCAGCAAAAGAGCATTCACATCGCTGGCCTGCGCATCAGGATAGGGATCATAAGAAAACTCCTGCCGGACCAAAATCGTGTCTGTCCGGATATCCGCCATTGCATCAGAAGTAAGCGTCAGGATCCACAGCAAGAGCAAGCTGCTTATTATGTATCGCATGGAATATCTTTTCAAAAAACCCCGTAAAGGTACGATTTTCCATTCTTCAGCAAAAGGCAATCTTTCGAACAAAAAACAAAACACAATCACCAAATAAGTGTAAATTTGTAAAAACCATAAAACCTTAAGCTATGCTGGTAAGGATACATCCCGAGAACCCAAGTCAGCGCCTGATAAAGGTTGTCGTTGACTGTTTACAAAAGGGTGGTGTGATCATATACCCCACCGATACCGTTTACGCTATAGGTTGTGACATACATCAGCCCAAGGCTGTTCAGCGCGTGGCACAGATCAAGGGCATAAAACCCGGGAAGGCTAATTTCTCACTTATCTGTCACGATCTGAGTGCCTTGTCGGATTTGACCAAGCCCTTTAGCACCAGCATATACAAGGCCATGAAAAAAGCATTTCCCGGGCCTTACACCTTCATCCTGAATGCAAACAACAATGTGCCCAAACTATTTCAAAGCAGGAAGAAGACGGTGGGCATCAGGGTTCCTGACAACAGCATACCAAGGGAGATCGTGAAAGAGCTGGGCAACCCCATCATATCCACCTCAGTATATGATAACGATGAGCTCCTGGAGTACACCACAGATCCCGAACTGATTCACGAAAATTACCAGGACCTTGTTGACATAGTGATCGATGGAGGCAATGGCGACAATTATGCTTCCACGGTGATCGATTGTACGGGCAATGAAATGAAAGTGTTGCGTGAAGGCAAGGGTGATGTGGATTTCATCTTGTGATCACAATACTTTGATATACTATTCCTTCAGGCTGGACTATAAATCTCAATCGTAATAGACATGTTACATCCGGTATTAAAGGAGATATTTAAAAATTCTGCGTCGCAGCAGAGTCCTTTCTTTTTGATGGCTGGTCCTTGTGTCATTGAAAATGAAAAGATGGGTTTCAGCATAGCTGAACGCATAACAAAGATCTCCCATGAAATGGGAATTCCTTATGTTTTCAAAGCATCTTACCGGAAGGCCAACAGAAGTCGTCTCGACAGTTTTACCGGCATTGGCGATGAGAAGGCACTGAAAAACCTGCGCAATATTGGCGAAGCTTTTGATATTCCTGTCGTTACTGACATCCATGGTGATGCTGATGCAGAGATTGCCGCACAGTATGCAGATGTGTTACAGATCCCGGCGTTTCTTTGCCGCCAGACCTCGTTGCTTTTAGCGGCAGGCAATACAGGGCGGGTGGTAAACATCAAAAAGGGTCAGTTTCTGTCGCCCGGTGCAATGGGGTTTGTAGCAGAGAAGGTAAGAGCGACCGGAAACAATCATGTGATGCTCACCGAACGGGGCACGACTTTCGGGTATGGCGACCTGGTTGTGGATTTCCGTGGAATACCTGAGATGCAATCATTTGGATGCCCGGTAGTTTTGGATGCCACCCATTCCCTGCAGCAACCCAATCAATCAGCAGGGGTTACCGGAGGCTTGCCACATCTTATCGATACCCTGACAAGTGCCGGCATAGCAGCAGGTGCAAATGGCCTTTTTATCGAGACCCATCCCAACCCGGAGGAGGCAAAATCTGATGGGGCCAACATGTTGCCACTCGACAAACTGGAGCCGCTGCTTAAAAAGCTGATGCGCATACGCGAAGCCCTCCGCTAACACCGGCTTTTCCCAAACGATATTCTGCAATATTTCCGGGCTGTGAAAAAGCTCTTGAGTTCCGCATTGGGACACCTGAATGGCTAAAAATGCTTGATTAAATTCCGGTGATATCATCTTCTCCGAAGGGGATCGCATGCAGCCTTTCTTCAAAAGTCATGACTTGTTTTTGAAAATCATCCATGTACTCCTCTGGCAGCGGGTCACCACTCGGAAACTCCAGGCGCAGATGATCCACCTGCCGACCATTCTTCCAGAATCGAAAACACACGTGCGGGCCCGTGGCAAGGCCGGTGCTTCCCACATAGCCAATAACATCTCCCTGCTCTACCCTGGCTCCCGGTTTAATGCCGCTGGCAAAACGCGACATGTGAAGATACTGGGTTTCATATACGGAAGTATGCCGGATTCTCACGTAATTCCCGTTTCCGCTGGTGTAGGAGGTCCGCGTGACTACACCGTCTCCTACCGCAAGGATAGGCGTTCCATGCGGAGCAGCATAATCCGTTCCCAAATGTGGTCTGCGATCACCATGGATGGGATGTAAGCGGTTATGTGAATAACGGCTTGAAATACGTCCGTATTCCAGCGGAGCACGTAAAAAAGCCTTGCGGACATTATTGCCCTTCCGGTCGTAATAGCCTGCCAGGGTGTCGGACTCGAAACGATAAGCCTCTATTTCTCTCCCACGGTGCACGAATTGCACCGCATCAACATGCGATACACCATGCCGATGGTCGCCGATATACTCTTCGGTAAAAAGAACCCTGAAGCGGTCGCCGGGATATATCCTGTAAAAGTCTACAGACCAGGCAAGAACACGTGAAAGATGCCATACGAGCTCGGGGTGTATGTCATTGTCCACTATGGTGTTCCACAATGAGGTGTTAATGATGCCGGCGGTTTCGGTGGCTTTCTTCGTCACCGGCCTTGATGCACGGGAAACCTCCGGCGTATCACGAAAATCAAAGAGCAGATAGTCCACGTCATTGATCTCATAAACCAGGTAATCTAAGGTCCGGGCTGAATCATTCTGCAGGTAAGCATGAAAGGCATTGCCTCGCCGTATCCTTGATGGATGGAAAACCGGCTGCATGCTGTTTGAAACATGGTGGATGTCTGTGGCACTGAAGCCCAGGTTGCCAAGGATATGCGAGAGGGTTTGTCCCCTGCCCACCCTTTCCTGATTACGGTGATAGCCCTCAACAGGCAGTCCAAAAATATCCTTTTCGGGTTTCGCATGGGTTGTTTCTGACAAGTCTGCGTCATTACCGATCTTGTCCGGCTCCCGGGGATTGTCCTGGGAATATCTGAACCACACAGCCACTATGAGAAATAAAGTTACACTGAAAGCCAGTAAGATGAAACGCTTATTATTCCGGGACAACATGAAATATGTATTTTTTTTAGGTGTAAAGTAAAATGATAAGGCCAGGGCTGGTCACGGTCCGGGACTTGAGACAAAACCAGCAATCAGCAGGCCCGACAACAGCAGATAGCTCAGGTGGGCGATGCCGAATATGATGAAAAACCCGATCAGTGCAAAGCCCACGGTATGGCGTGATGGGGTATTCAGCATTGGCCCAAGGCCCTTGCCAAAGATAAATACGGTATATATCAGGCCGATAAGGGCAAGAGGACCGAGTCCCGCACCTATTGCCGCAAGGGGCTGCGCAATCATATACGGTGTATAAGCTGTCATGCAAAGTAGCATCGCTTTTTCTGCATGCTGCTCACTGCGAAATGATTTTGCCAGCCGGCTGATGAAAATGCCTCCCAGCCATACCGATAACACGTAGCCAATGAGGCTTACGATAAATATTCCAGCCAGCTGATCTCCATATACCTCAACATCCTGCGACAGCTGATTCATGAGCTCCCGGGTCATTCGTCCGGCAGCCCCAAGTACCATGAGCGGCAACCCATACGCAAAGAAAAAGGAGCGTACGGGAGGAAGATCTGCACTGAAATCCTTGTAAAATTTTTCAGGCCTCACCAGGATATCACGAATGATCTGAGAGTTTTTCATATGTTTATGTTTCGGTTTGACAGGTCAAGCCTTGTCATTACGTCTTTCCCCCTTTAGCTTTTTTTTGGCTGCACCTTCAGGGCAATGTGCCCCAAAATTAGTTATTTTGTGCTTTATACGGATAAAAAGCTTTATGTTTCGCCACAGATCGTAACTTTGTGATGTAAGATGCCCCTGGGTGCTTATGTTCAC
>SLEW01000121.1 GCA_007124575.1 Bacteroidales bacterium
ATTCCCATCCCTTAATAACACCTAACCTGAGGCCGATTGGATTTGATTTTTGTCCCATCTGAGCAATTATTTATTCGTTTGTATTTTTACTGTCAACAAAGAGGGTAACATGGTTTGAGCGCTTTCTTATACGGTGTGCCCTTCCCTGGGGTGCCGGACGCAGGCGCTTAAGCATGCGTGCACCATCCACATGTACTGTTTGTACATAAAGATTGCTGTCTTCGATACGAACCCCCTCGTTTTTGCTTTGCCAGTTGGCGATAGCCGAGAGCAAAAGCTTTTCCATGCGCTGCGCTGCTTCCTTCTTTGAATAACGCAAGAGCGCCAGGGCCTGGTTTACTTCCTTGCCTCTGATCATGTCGGCTACCAGGCGCATTTTACGTGGCGACGTAGGGCAGTTTCTAAGCCTGGCAACGTACTGCGAAGCACGTTCTTCTTTGAGTTTCTCAGCCCTGATATGTTTTCTTAATCCCATGATAAACTCCTATTTATTTTTTTGCTTTATCTTTTTTTACCAGCATGTCCGCGGAAAATACGGGTTGGAGCAAATTCTCCCAACTTATGCCCTACCATGTTTTCGGTAATGTATACCGGAATAAACTTGTTTCCATTGTGAACTGCAATAGTGAGTCCGACAAATTCGGGAGATATCATCGATGCCCTTGACCAGGTCTTGATTACCGACTTCTTGCTGCTGGCGGCCATGGCCAGCACTTTTTTCTCCAGTTTATAATGGATATATGGGCCTTTTTTCAGTGAGCGACTCATATGTGTGTGTTTTTGATGTTAACGTTTATTTTCTCTTCCTTCTTTCCAGAATGAGTCTGTTGGAAGCTTTCTTTTTGTTTCTTGTTTTAAACCCTTTAGCTGGCAATCCTTTGCGGCTTCTGGGATGCCCTCCGGAGGCACGGCCCTCACCACCACCCATGGGGTGATCGACAGGGTTCATGACCACAGGCCTGGTCCTCGGACGGCGGCCAAGCCAACGGCTGCGTCCTGCCTTACCCGACATCTCATGCATGTGGTCGGGGTTGGAGGCACTTCCAATGGTAGCCTTACAGGTAATAAGCACCAGACGAATCTCTCCGGAAGGAAGCTTCAAAGCAGCATATTTACCTTCACGGGAGCTCAGCTGGGCATACGTGCCTGCGCTGCGCGCCATTTTGGCACCCTGACCGGGTTTTAGCTCAATATTGTGCACTACGGTACCCAGCGGTATGTCACGCAGAAATAAGGCATTACCTACTTCCGGAGTAGCCTTCTCACCCGACATAAGCTGCTGTCCTACCTGTAAACCCAAAGGGGCCACGATGTAACGCTTCTCTCCGTCAGCATAGTAAAGCAAGGCAATGCGTGCCGACCTGTTCGGATCATATTCTATGCTCTTTACCGTGGCAGGGATGTTGTCCTTGTCGCGCTTGAAGTCAATCATGCGGTAGCTCTTCTTATGACCGCCACCGATATAGCGCATAGTCATCTTACCCCTGTTATTTCGGCCACCAGATTTTTTCTTGCCTGTTAACAGGCTCTTCTCCGGCCTGGTGGCCGTGATGTCATCAAAAGCGCTGATCATCTTGTTGCGCTGACCGGGTGTCGTGGGTTTAAACTTTTTTAAAGCCATGAGTCCTTATATATTGCTGTAAAAATCAATAGTTTGGCCCTCGTTTAGTGTGACGATGGCCTTTTTTAAACTTGTTTTCCTGCCGGACATAAATCCGGAGCGGGTATATCGCATCTGGCGCTTGCCAAGATATACCATCGTATTGACAGACGCTACGTCGACACCGTACATGTCCTCCACCGCCTTTCTGATCTGCGTCTTGGAGGCACGCTTGTTTACGATGAAGCCATAGCGGTTCGGATACTTCTCAGTAACCGCTGACATCTTTTCTGTAATTAGTGGCTTAACTAAAACTTCCATTTTCCTGCTTGTTTACAGGGCCATGACAATGACAGGCCCTATTGTTCCGTTATTGACTCAGCAAATGTTTTCTATTTCCTTGATTGAACTTTCTACGACCAGCAAATTATCTACATGCATAATCATGTATGTATTAAGCT
Organism: Bacteroidales bacterium; assembly: GCA_007124575.1. GTDB lineage: Bacteria > Bacteroidota > Bacteroidia > Bacteroidales > UBA7960 > PUPG01. Next base: position 2,062 of record SLEW01000121.1, read on the forward strand.
GTGAAGCCTTCCCTACAAAAGCCCTGGGAATGTTCCTGGACGACAGCTCAATGATGCGGTCGTTTCCGGGGAGCAACAACAGGGTCTTTTTGCCTTCAAGGTCCAGATTAGCCAGTATTTCAAGGTATTTTTTTGTCCTGGGTTCCTCCATGGAAAAGTCTTCAAGCACTATCAGCTTGCCTTCCTTTGCTTTGTAAGAAAGCGCTGACCGCCGGGCAAGTTTCTTTACCTTTTTGTTGATCTTAAAACGGTAGTCCCTCGGTTTGGGCCCAAAGATAACACCGCCTCCCCTGAGAATGGGTGATTTGATGTCACCCACACGGGCAGCACCAGTACCTTTCTGACGACGCATCTTCTTAGTGCTTCCTTTCACCTCGCCGCGCTCTTTAGTCTTATGAGTCCCCTGGCGCCTTGCAGCCAAATGATGCTTTACATCCAGGTATATGGCATGGTCGCTGGGAGTGACTCCAAAAACATTCTCATTCAAATCGACGGTTTTCGTCGTTTTGCTTCCATCAATATTATAAACTGCTAACTCCATCTTTCAAGAATTAAATATGATCCATTGGGTCCCGGTACGGAACCTTTAACAACAACCAGGTTTTTTTCAGGTACAAGTTTCATGACTTGCAGGTTGATCATCTTCACCCTGTTTCCACCTGTACGGCCTGCCATGCGCATGCCCTTGAATACTCTTGAGGGCCACGAGGAGGCACCGAGTGAACCAGGTGCCCGTTCCCTGTTATGCTGACCGTGAGTTGCCTGCCCCACACCTGAAAATCCGTGACGCTTGACAACACCCTGAAAACCTTTACCCTTGCTGATGCCTACTACATCGATGTATTCGCCTTCAACGAAAATTTCAACGGTAAGTATATCACCAAACTTTTTCTGGTGGCCGGACTCAAAACGGGTGAATTCAGCCAACACCTTTTTAGGGGTTGTCTTTGCTTTGGCAAAATGCCCTTTCAGCGGCTTGCTGACAAGCTTTTCACGCTTATC
>SLEW01000188.1 GCA_007124575.1 Bacteroidales bacterium
AACGGGGCAATGGCTTCGATAAATGTTCCATGCGGCCGGCTGATCAGGATGAGGGTTTCATCGTCTTTCTGATACATCAGGTGGCAGTGGTCATCGAAGTCGAAAAAGGTAAACTCGTTCTCCGTTTCAGGATAAACCACGGCATCAACATTATAGCTGAAGGGGCCAGATTCATTCACAAGATAGCCCTGCTTATAGGTGGCATAGGAATAATTGATCAGCTCTCTGTTCAGGTCGATGGCGTCATCGATAAGGAGTTCCGGGAATCCCATATCGCGTGAAATAAACTTGGCATCAAATTCAATGTAGAGGTGATATATGGGGTGTTCTTCTATGTCCTGTTTCCCTATGGGAAGTTTGGCAATATAGCTGTTCCGGCCGGTATTGTTGTCCAGGTATATAAAGTTTTCGCTTACGGTCTGTTTTCCAAAAGTCCTTATGTATTCGTCAAAAAAGGCGGCACACTCCACTTCAATATTGGCTGGTTTTATGATCAGGGGTTCATCAGGCATGCACACGGTGATCTGCAGGTCATATTTTTCCCAGAAATCATAAAAATAGTGGTACTGAAGGTAGTTTTGGATAAGCGTTTCGTTGTAGGGGTTGTGTCTCACCAGGTTTTGCAGCTGGTTGTCCTGAAACAATGCATCCTCCAGTTCCAGAAAAAGGAATTCGGCCACGGGGTCCTGCTCGGAAGCCAGCTGAAGCACAAGATTTTTCCTTATTTCGCGGTCTTTTTCTTCATTAAAGCGATACATGGCAAAGGTAGAGATGATGCTGAAGAGGAACAGGGCCATCACCAGTGCTGAAAAGTTTTTTTGCGGGGTGTTGCTTTGCAGGTCGAGCTGAAACACCACGATGGAGGAAACGGCGAGCACCCACAGCAGGGGTTTTACTCCGGCAAAGGCCCATGTCAGGGCTATCATCAGGACAAAGGAGCCCAGGCATGTCAGCCAGAACCGCTTTTTATTGCCGAGGATCCGGAGTGCCAGCCGGCACAGCACCACGCTATAAAAGAAGAACGCAAAAAATATCAGGCCGATGGTGAGGAAGCCAACGATGCTATAGGTGTCGAGTTTAAAGATAAAGTTAACATCCAGGTTGAGGTCGCTGTTAATGACCAGTCCTTCGATAAGATGGAGGGACAGGCCGCATATCAGGTATATAAGCAGAAACAGCAGAAAGCCCATCGCGGTTCCCTCCGCTTTCTTAAGGGAGACATGGAGTGTGATTTTTCTCAGGTTGCTGAACAGGAAATAGCCGATCAGCGTAACCAGTCCTACGTTTACCATCAGGTCGCCCAACGAAGGCAGGATATCGGAGGTGGCATAGAGCTCTGGTGAAAACAGGGTGGTATCATATAATGCCGCGGGAATACTCCAGATGAAAGACAGGGTTCTCACCACGAGGAGTGTCAGGATAAAACCCGTGATAGCCCTGATGCGTTTTCCTGCCTGGAACAGGCGGGAGAAGTACCGGAAGGTATAAAACAGGAAGACCAGCAGGCCGGCGACAGCCAGCAGCAGGGCTGTGGTGGCGACAAAGCCGGAGGTTGTTTCCAGGGCAGTCTCGCTTCTTAGCACAAGGGAGAAAAGGTAATGGCCGTCTTTGCTGTAAATGGGGTAACCTTCGTCTTCGCGATCAGAGACAAAAAACGTATTGCTTATCCCGGGGAGCTCGTCATGGAAGCGATTGACAAGAAACTGGTTCTGGTATTTGAAGTCTTGTTTTACCAGGTAGTATGCCACAAAGCTTTTCCCGTTATCTTTCTGGTGATAATAATAATACCAGCCGTTTTGTGCGTTTACTGCGCCCACAGCGTTTGGGGGTTCCTGCAGCTGGTGGAACGGAATGTGGTTGTGCGACCAGAACGTTTGCTTGCTGTCGTCAAAGACGGCGAGGATAATACCTTTGTTATCGAACAGCTTTTTGAGTTTTTGGATGTATTCAGGCCGTTCTGTGATTGTTCCTTCGCTTTCCCTGTATTCGGTCACAAATTCTTCCAGGGTATTTTTAACTGTACTCTCCTGGGAATAAAGGGCTCTTTCAAATTGTTGGATGTGCTTCCGGCTGTCGGTGGTAACCTCCCTGAACTGATAGACGACAGTGCTTAACAATATAAGGATCAGGGCGATGCCAGCTTTCAAGAGGTATTTGTATATGGAAGATTTGTACATGCTGCCGGCCGGATGTGTGAGGGTCGTACGAATTTACGTAATTTATTCAGACGTGGCAATATTGTAATGATCAAAAGTTATACCAAAAGTCTGAAAGCTTTCTTTTTGATATCCTGCTGCTTATGCTAAATCCTCAAGTCTTCCGCTTAAGCTTTCCTCCAGGCAAATTAAGCTTTCTTCCAGACAAAGGCCTGGCTGGACCAGGGTGATTTTCCTTTCCGGGCCCGATAGTTGGAGATGGTGGCGGTGCGGGCGGCTTTCAGGAGCTGTCCGGGCGTGATCTTGCCAGCACGTTTTTGTCCGGGGTGTGCCAGCTGGTATTTGTGTTGTTCGCTAAGCAAGGCGACATACCAGGCATCGAAGGGCATGGGATGCGTGGCTACATGTTGCAGGTCTGTATCTTTAAGCATGCGATGCAGGGTCTCCGGGGTAAAATGGTACAGGTGCCTGGGAAGATCCCATGCTGCCCAGGCTTCTTTGTAATGCTGTGCATCATAACTGTTGGCCATTGGCACCGCGACAACCATCAGTCCGCCCTTTCGCAGCTTGTCCTGGAGTTTTTGAAGCACTTCATGAGGGTTTGGTATGTGCTCCAGGACATGCCACAGGGTAATGACATCAAATGAGCCGGCATGGGCTTCCAGGTCTTCCCAAGATGAAAACACCCTTGCTCCTTTCGTGTGGGCCATTTCCCCGGCATTATGATCGGGTTCATAACCCACAGCAGTATATCCGTTCTTTGCCGCATGAAGCACAAATTCGCCGGTGCCGCATCCATAATCAAGCAAAGTCTGTGCTGGTTTTATGCTGTGCTGACGGGGTTGAGAGGGTATTTCATCCTTCTCTTGTTTTGCTTCATTCAGATGCAGATGTTTTGCTTC
>SLEW01000125.1 GCA_007124575.1 Bacteroidales bacterium
AACCGGCTTATTTTTAACAAAAACAGATCCCTCCTGATAACTAATCCATGTTTTATTGATTAAGCGAAAGCAAGAGGGACACCGAAATCATGAATCGCTCAATTTAGGTATAAGTTAACGAATAATTATTATTTTTTTTGACTGTATCTTTCCGTTTTCATTCTGAACCCTCAGCAAAAACACTCCGGTCTGCCTTACATAAGGTAACAAAATGGTTTTTCGTAAAAGACTTTCCGTAATGGTTTTCTTGAAAACCAAACCCCCGTTAATATCCATTAAACTGATAATGCCAGTAAAAGGCTCGTCAAAGGATATTTCAAAATAATTTTGTGTAACCGGGTTTGGCGAGATATTGAAAAAGGGGGAAGGATGTTTTGGGGAATCAATATTGGTAAAAGAAGAAATGGAGCATTTACCATCATGGTATATGTTCGAAAACTCCTGAATACCGTCTCTCCAATAACATAGCAGATAGGGAGTCGCATTGGTTAAATCTATGGTGTCTTGATAAGACAGACCAGTATTTGGCCCTATCCCTTCAATAAAGGTAAGCTTTTCATTATTGGCAAAATACAGGGGCAGGTTTATCTGAATATGCTTACGTTGGTCTTTTTCATATACCGAATCTACTTCAAAATATCCCTGTTCGCTTCCCCAGGGTTTTCTCACATAAAAAGAATCTCCCACGTTCAAAGATAAATCCATGAGAAGTCTTTCTGTTGGTTCGATATCGGTAAAATAGCTCCATCGGCCTTCGGCAAGGTCCTCATGCAGGTAAATGGTATGCCATGGATCCGATGACGAAATGATCCTGAATGATACATCATTGATGATTGTATCGTTTTTTGCCGTCAAGGTATCCGTTATGATACCATGTAGGTTTGAGCTTTTTATAGTCCACTGTGTCTCGCTTTCACCAAATACCGACATGTATTGACTATATGAATAGCAGCACGAAAAGACTATTAAGCATCCAATCAAAATGATTTTTTCAGGGCATTTGCTTGTCAGGTAGTCATCAGTTCATCAGGATCATCTGCCTGCTCATGATGGCACCGGGAGCTTGCAAACGGTAAATGTAAACGCCGGCAGGATAGGGACTACCGTTAAATACAGCCTCATGCCTGCCGGGTTCCTTGTATTGATCCAGCAAGGTTTTAACATGCATGCCTTCGATGTTATACACGTCCAGGCGCACATCCCCTCCCTGCTCCATATGAAATGGGATTGTGGTGGAGTTGCGGAAGGGGTTGGGATAGTTTTGCTCCAGCAGTCCTCTGGTTTCATCCGGTATCTCATCTTTAGACACATTGGCCCGGTTCCCGTGGATGGAAACATTGTCGAAACGGTTGTTACCTGAGCTACCTGATGCCTCCTCTCCTGTAAACCTGATCTTAAGCATCAGGTCCGGATTATTTTCTGCATCATCATAGGAAAAAAGGTTGAAGATGTATGTTTGAAAAGATAAGTCTACATTATTCACGGTGCCGATGAGGGTCCAGTTGCCTCCACCGTCGGGCGAGTAGTAAATCTCCTGTTGCCTGGCTCCGTTGGTGGTACGGCGTGCGGCATATCTCAGCTCCAGGTTTTCAAAGTTTTCAGATGAAGCTTTCAGGATCAGGTCCCTGGTGTCGGAGGGGTTTCTGACACGCAGGCCATAACCGGCTGCGGAATGTTGCTGGCTGTTTTGTGTGGTGCCATCCGTGCGGTCCATGTAGCCGTCGCCTGTACCCGGGTAGTGTATAAAACCTTTTTCTGCAGCCTGGGAAAAGTCGGCATCCACGTGGTTGATATGCCCGTAAGGCAGGTTATTGAAGTGCCAGTAATGCATCAGTGTCTTTTCTTTTACCTCCAGGATGAATTGCCGGCTGTGCTCTTGTTGTGCATTGTCGGTGACACTTACAGTAAAGGAGAACACTCCGGACTCTGATGGCGTGCCTGATAGCTTACCGTTAGCTTCCAGTTCCACGCCCGCAGGCAACTGGCCTTCAGTAATACTGTAGTGAAAAGGTATTTCGCCGCCTGATGCGGCAAAATAATGGGGCGAATAGGTTTCATGTATGTATCCGGGAGGTGGCTGCATTTTGTTTAACGTGAGGTCAAGAGCATTTCCTGAAACAACGATGTTGTCAAACCGGTTGTTACCATCCGTTCCGGAAGCTTCATCACCAGAGAAAAGAATTTTAAAACGCAGGTCAGGGTTATCCTGTGCTGCTTCGACATCACTCAGATCGAAGAGATGCACGACAAAGTCCTCCGTTACAGAGTAGGTATCGCCCAGTTGTGTGTAGTTTTCACCGGCATCGGTAGAATAATGCAGGGTTTGCTCGCGGGCGCCATTGGGCGTTCTGTGTGTGGCATAAGATAGCATGATGTCCTTATACCCTTCTGATGAGGCATGGATGGTAAGCTGACGGCTGTCGGAGGGGTTACGGGCCCGCAGACCATAGCCGGCATGGGCTCCCTTGTGTGCGTTGAGCAGGGTGCCGTCAGTACGATCCATGTATCCGCTGTCTGTTCCGGGATAGGTGATGACGGCAGGCTCATTCATGCTATAGTCAGACTCTGCTATTTGCAGATGTCCGTCAGGCAGGTTGTTAAAATGCCAGTAATGGATCAGCCCATCCTGAAAGTGTGCTGTTATCTCCTTGTCATCGTCAAGAATGAAAGATGTTTTTTGTAAACCGGCCTCTTCAAGGCCTTCCCAGTGGCTGAACTGGTATCCGGGAGAGGGGATGGCTTCCAGGGTGATCTCCATGTCTTCAAAATAAACCCCCTGCCATGATGCGTCACCATCGCCCGTTTTTACCGTATTGACCCGGACCTGGCCTTGTGAAGGGTGAACAACATTTACGGTTAAGGTTTTTTCCGGTCCCAGGTCAAACTCTCCGGCGAGGTATTGCCGCATGTACCCGGTGCGTTGCAGGGCAAAGTCACGCATCACATCCACTTCATCCTCCCAGGACTGCATGTTTTCAGGCATGCGCCACCGATGAATATGTTCGGGCATTTCGGGTTTATAGGTCTCGTAGAAATCTTCCAACACGCCTGACACCCTGTTTTCCTCGAAGGAGGTGTTGAGCAGATCTGCAAAGCGGGTGATGAAATACCAGCGGTAGTCGTCGTTTTCAAGCAGCTTACGCAGGATGAATGTCGACCACGGCGGGTTAGGCCAGTCAGGGCCGTGTTCTTCCAGTGCAAAGCTGAGGGTGTTATGCGCCGGACCCTCGTTTACGCCGGTCACATAATCGAAATCCAGTCCGAAGCCGAAATCCAGGTCAAAAAGCTGCCAGCGCCAGCGGCCGTCCAGCCCTTCCGGTGCATCAGGGTCATATTCGTCGGTGTAATACCTCCAGTACTGGATGTTGTTGCCCGGCCAGTCGGTGTTCATCACATAGATCTGGCCTATGTGGTAATTGGTGAAATTCTCTACATCCATGCGGGTGGTTATCTCCGTAAAATCGTCGGGATCTTCCACCCCCGGATTTTCCAGGTAATCCAGCATGTCTTCATAGTGCTGTACCCCATCCGGGTTACCCCTTTCGAGCTGGCCATCCCTTTCCAGGATGGTATAATCCATCTCGTCGCTAAGCCCGTAATGGGTCTGCATGTATCTGTTGTCGAGCCTGTCGCGTATGGTGTGCACACCCCAGTACTCGCCGTTGAGGAACACGATAGCGGGTCGTGAATACTGCAGGTCGAGGTTCATGTCCTTCATCAGCGATTGCATGAAGGCATCCCTGAAGATGGACTCGCTCCAGTCGTTGCCGCTATTGCGCAAGATGAAGCGCTTGTACTCACCGATATCTTTATCCGGGAAAAGCGGATATTCCACCCATGTTGTGCCATAATCGCTTCGGGCGTACATGCGCAGCGACTTTCTGGGCCTGTTACGGCTGGTTCCGCCGTGTATGCGGGCGCCCATATCCTGCGAAAAGGCCAGGTTGCCGTTTTTCTCAAAGAATTCAAAATGCACCAGGCGTTCCCATTCGCGACCCCGCTGGTTGTAATTGGTGTGGTTGCCGTGCACATAGATACCTGAATCCGCATCAAAAAAAGCATTTTCATGTGCCGTTATGGAGATCAGCGGTAGTGAATAGCGCTGAAAACCCTGTTCATCCACAAGATAGCTGTGGGTTTCTACTTTTCCGGGGCGGCCATTGGGCAAAAAGGCACGCGCCCGGACCGTGTTGATCTTAAAAACTTCCCCTGCCGGTGGTTGCCAGTTTTCATTGTAATGATGCCCTTCTCCCAGGTTATTGGTAGGAATGAGTGAGATGGTGTTGGGGTCACCCTCACGGGAGGTAATGTTGAGCGGTGCTTCATATATGGTGGCTGTGCTATCCGGAATGCTGCCATCCGTGGTGTACCTGATCACTGCGGCAGGTATTACCCCTGCAATCACATACTCCCCTGGCGCCAGTTCCTCGCCATCAAACAAGATGGTTGCGTCCGGTATGGGGCTTCCTTCCGGATCTTCTACCACAAAGGTCACAGTGGCGGTGCCGGGACCGTAAGGCGGCTCCGGATCATCCGGATCGTCGGGGTCGTCCGGATCGTCGGGATCGTCGGGGTCATCGGGATCGTCCGGATCGATCACGCCCCATATGTCGTGAAAGATAGTATCCCCATATATGGTGACCTGCCGGTTGGGTTCACCGCCCCATTCGCCACCGCCCCAGCCTTCATTCAAAAAATACTTGTACTGATAGTGGCCAGCTGCCAGATCAAAAAAGATGCAGTAAATCATGTCGTCATCCTGGCTCTCCAGAATCATGTCTGCATCGGAACCAGGTTCAGGCCAGGCAGGGTCGGTCATGTCGCCGCTAATGTAAACCACGTCCCCTTCTTCAACGGGGGATTCAGTCATGTCGACACAAAAGCCCACGGCATGCGTCTCCTTTGTCCTGCCGCGTTCATTGATTTTTCCGGGTAATGCGCTGTTTCTGCCTGCGGGCATAAGGGTCACCACGACCTCTTTTTCCTGTGTGTCTACGGTGATCTGACCGGTAACGTCATCATAGCCCTCTTTGTATACCTCGTACGTATACAATCCAGGATGCGGGTTTGTTATGTGCAGGTCAAAAGCATCCTGGAAAAACCCTCCCTGGTGGGAGAATACGGGTGCCTCGATTTCGGGCATGCCTTCTTGTGCCAGGAGGGGTTGCCATCCCATCGAAAGGAAAAGGATGGTTATGAGAAATATGGATTTTTTCGTATATGTGGATATGTTGAACATGGCTAAGCCTTAATTATATCTGGAATATTTCATTGAACACCTTTCCCGCATAAGGGGGAACAGGTGATCAGACAACGCCATATCATTGCGAGCAGGCTTGTAAGGCAAATCCCCAGGTAGGATCTGGCCTGCTGCCGTCATCATCAGTTTTCATCAAAGAAGAGGTTGACGCTATTAACTTCAGCCATTTTCTTTAGCTCGCTGACAAGCTGATTGCCTTGTGCTTCATCTTTCAGGAACACGTGAAATGACATCTCCATCAGTTCGCTTCCTTCTTCGCCCAGTGCTTTCATGTTGACCATTTTATGTCTGCTGCTGTGCTTCTTAATGATTTTGCTAAGGGCTTCTCCGGACAGGTCATCGGCATTCATCAAGATCTGAAGCAGGTACTCTCTCTTGCGCGCATGGCCAAAATCAAACTGATTGATAATAAGAAATATAAAGCTGATGAAGAAAGTTCCAAAGATGGCTACGGTATACATTTGCACTCCTGCGGCCAGTCCGATACTTAAAGAAAAGAATATGAACATGATATCCGTGGCATCTTTAACGGCTGTACGGAAACGGATGATTGACATGGCGCCCACCATGCCAAAAGCTCTGGCCAGGTTGTTTCCGATCACCATGATCACGATAGAGGTAATCATGGTAAGCATGATCATGGATACGGCAAAGGATGCGGAATAGTTCAGGCCTTTGTAGGTATAACGGTAAAGCAGGGATATGATGGTGCCGCAGAAAAGTGCGACGAGCAGGTTCATCAGCACATCCCTGAGTGTAATGGAGAGGGTGAATATGTCAGCAAAATCTGTTGCCATGGTATCCTGATTAGAGATGATTAATAATGTGCAAAAGTTTTGTTTACATCGTAGCCTATGGTGTACTTTGAAAGGGCTTCATGCCGTAACCTGAAGTCCTCTACAATGGTTTTGAGCCACCGGGGCATTTTATCTTCAAAGTATTTAATCTCAAGGATAAAATGACTTTTAAACAGATACCGGAGATTTTGATCGTTGTATAACTCATTGATATCAGGGTAGTTTTTGCTTCTGATATTTTTATCAAAGGTGACACGGGTACCGGCATTTATTTTTCCGTGATAAGCTTCTCTTTCGTATGTAACGAGGGTTGTGGGCAAATAAGGTTTTAGTTTATAATGAAAGAAAAAGCGTTTGGCATCATCGATTATCTGTCCGGGGTTGGAAGCGCATTCCAGTTCGAGATATTGCGCCAGGTTGCCTGTACTCAGAAGCATATCGAGGTTTTTGTATGCCACCGGTGCCCGGTGTTTTTTAATCCGGTTCCCTATCTTTTTTTTAATCTCCAGTATCACATAATCGTTGTCACTAAAATGGGTATAACCCCTTACCCTTAGTTTCCGGCGATGCAGCAGCCCCGCATGTTTTTCATGGTAGTTTACCAGGTCGGGTGTGTCAAAATAGACAGATCGCACGGTATATTGTGGCAGTCCGTTTCCGTTGGTCGTGGCATAGAGGTCTTTTCTGACGAAGCCCTGCACACGGCGTCGCAGTTCACCAAGCAAGTGGTTTGGGACCAGATATTTTCTTTCGTATCTAAGCATAGAAGGCTTAATTGTGGTATACCACACGGGTTATGCGCAACAGGTAATCCATCAGTGTGAGGGTGTCGGCCTGTATCCGCGCATCGATGATCATATTCGGAAGCAGGATATTATTTCCATTGTCTTCTATCATTATTGTAACGAAAACCTTAGGCTGGTTATTGATCATCTGCACGCTGTTATCTATGTCATGCACAGTACCTTTTATTTCGGTTCTTGATCCCTCATGGCGAATCCATACTACCTGTCCGGATTCAATGAAGACCCTTTCGTAGCTATCTACGGGCACAAAGGCAAGCACGGAGGTCATATCTGCCAGCCGTATAACCTCTTTCTCCCCTTGCTGCTCCAGGCCTCGCTGTCTTATCACCTGTCCGCTGATAGGCGCGATGATGTGCATTGCCTCCCTGAGATTTTCCAATTGAATAATCTGTTGTGCCAGATCGGATTCCCTGGATCTGATCACGCTGATCTCTTCTTCTTTTTCGCCGGCAACGAGGGCCTGGTAATTAGCCCTGGCAATTTCCAGCGCGTATTGTTTAACCTTCAGGTCATTCACGGCTAACTCATAATCCTGCTCTGACACCAGGTCTTCCTCATAGAGGTGCTGGATCCTGTCGGTGATCTTTTTCTGTGTCTCAAATTCCTGCCGTGCCAGCTCCACTTCTTCCTCTGCCATTTGAACAGCTTCCGGCTTCTCACCTGTGAGGTATACCTCTTTGAGGGCTTCCTGGTATGCCAGCTCCCCTCTTTTTCTGACGATCTGCATGTCAATGTCGTGAGACAGAACCCAGGCAATGGTGTCACCCCGGTGTACCCTGCGTTGTCTTAGCAGGTGTTCATTGAAAGAGAAATGCACCACATCTCCCCGCTGAAACTCCTGTGCCTTATATTCATTTACACTGCCGGTGATGTGATCCTCCAGAATATTGACAAGTGTTCCGTCAGGCGCTTTCTGCAGATACCATTCCTTTACCGGTTTGACAAGTCCTTTGGCACGGATCGTATAGGGGACCTCCACCAGAAACAGTGCCAAAGCCAGCAGGATAATCACTCCAGGAAGAAATATAGAAATATTTTTTTTCATTCAGTGATGCTTGTCTCTCATGTTATGAACGCAGTCCCGCCTGTATAAATTTTTGCATCGGGATATTTCCCTGAACATTGCATGTCATTAAGGCCGGATGCCGGGTACTTTTCCAGGAAAATTACCGCAAATATCGGAATTTTTACTCAACTTATTAAGAGCATGTTAATCAAATTGCTATAAAAAAGGAGAAAAAACCGTTATATGGTTTTCCTCCTTTTGTGATATATCTGGAAATAAAGGGTTATGTCAACTTCGTCTTCCCATGAATATCATGATATAGTATAGCAGTGTGGCAAGGGAAGCAAGGGCTGCAACCACATATGTCAGGGCTGCCCATTTGAGGGCATCTTTTGCGTTGCTGTATTCTTCGCCAACCGTAATTCCTGTGTTGGTGAGCCAGGCCAGGGCCCTGTTTGTGGCATCGAATTCCACGGGGAGTGTGATAAAGCTGAACAGGGTAGTGGCTCCGAACATGACAATGCCTGCCAGCAGGATTCCGGGCATGGTTTCCATGGTAAAGATGCCGATCAGCAGGATCCATTGCATGTACCTTGAGCTGACACTTATCACGGGCACCAGGGCTGATCTTAGCTGCAGGAAGGCATAGGCGCGGGCGTGCTGCACAGCATGGCCGCATTCGTGCGCTGCTACCGCTGCTGCAGCCACAGAGCGGCCGTTGTATACTTCAGGACTAAGGTTTACCGTACGGTTCATCGGGTTGTAGTGGTCGGTGAGTTTGCCCGGTGTGGAAATGATGCGGACGTTCTCTACACCGCTTTCACGCAGCATTTTCTCCGCAATGTCCCGGCCCGATAAACCACTGCGCAGCGGCATGCGTGAATATTTGGCAAAACGGGTCTTGAGCTGTTTGGAAACAAGCCAGCTTAAAAGCATAAAAACCCCGAAAATGATTAATATTTCTGTGTTAATTATCATAATGTGATATTATTGGATCTTTAATAATGCACGGATTCAATGCGCGCAAAAATAATCAAAAAACGGGCCATGCAGGATTTGGTGCCAAAATGGCGCCCGTTAAAAAACGTTAATCACCCAAAGGGATAATATGGTATTTTTCTTGATGTGATTTGCAGACAAGCATTTTCTGATTAGTTTTGTGTACATATTTACCGGAAAAAGAAAATTGTATGGAGAAGCCTTTAATTTTGGTTACGAATGATGATGGTGTGATGGCCCCCGGGATCCGTCACCTGGTGAAATACATGATGGAGCTGGGAGAAGTAGTGGTGGTGGCCCCTGACAAACCCCAGAGCGGCATGGGACATGCGGTTACCATTACCAACCCGCTGCGTTTGGAGAAGATCACCGTAGACGGGGGACATGATGAGTATAGTTGTAGCGGTACGCCTGTGGATTGCGTGAAACTGGCCGTAAACCGTGTGCTTAAAAGAAAACCTGACCTGCTCGTTTCAGGAATTAATCATGGTTCCAACTCCTCGATAAGCGTGATTTACAGCGGCACCATGTCGGCAGCTATAGAAGGAGCCATGGAGGGTATTCCTTCCATCGGATACTCATTACTTGATTACCGGTTTGATGCCGATTTCACACAGGCAAAAAAACATATCCTCAGCATTGCAGCAAACGTGCTTGAGCATGGCATGCCACAAGGCATATGCCTTAACGTAAACATTCCTGCCGTTGAAGAAAAAGACATTGCTGGCATCAAGATATGCAGGCAGGCAAGGGGCAATTGGGATGAAGGCTTTGATTACCGGAAAGATCCAAGAGGAAAGGACTATTACTGGCTGACAGGGGAGTTTATTCTTCATGAAAACAGCAATGAAACGGATGAGTGGGCATTATCCAATAAATATATATCTGTTGTCCCGGTGCAGTTTGACTTTACTGCCCACGACCTGATACCCGAAATTACCAAATGGAAATTCGATGTTAAATAAAGACAGTTGGATCTTAGGTGTACTTGTTGGCCTGTTATTACCCGCAATGGTATATGCACTTGTGATTCTCGTACTCCTGCCATACGGCCAGGTTGAAGGTTTTACCTATGCACCCAGACCCCGCATCCCTTTTCTTGTTGCCATCATAGCCAACCTTTTCCCATTCAGATTTTACATGGTAAGCAAAAAATATGATCGTACGGGAAGAGGTATCCTGCTGGTCACTTTTTTAATGATAATTACCTATTTTTCAGTTTTTTGACCCCATGACCGATGGCACGTTACTACATCATAGCCGGTGAGTCATCAGGTGACATGCATGCTGCCAACCTGATGACGGAGATGAAAAAACGTGACCTCCATGCCGAATTTCGCGTTTGGGGTGGTGATCGCATGCGTGATGCCGGTGGAGAAGTGGTAAAGCATATCAGGGAGTTGGCTTTTATGGGATTCTGGGAAGTTATCGCGAACCTCAGGACGATCCTTCGCCTGTTAAGGTATGCCAAACAAGATTTGCTTACATGGAAGCCCGATGTGCTTATACTGGTTGACTACCCGGGTTTTAACCTCAAAATGGCAGAGTTCGCCAAAGCACACCAGATTCCGGTTATGTACTACATTAGTCCACAGGTATGGGCGTGGAAGCAATCAAGGGTAAAAAAAATCCGCAAGGTAGTTGATAAAATGCTGGTTATCCTGCCGTTTGAGAAGGAGTTCTATCAACGTCATGATATGGCGGTGGAGTTTCCGGGGCATCCGCTTCTTGATGAGGTCATCCCAAAGAAGAAAAGGGATGATTATGCTTCATTCAAGGCAAGCCACAATCTTCCTGACAAGCCCATTGTCGCATTGCTTCCCGGAAGCCGCCGGCAGGAGATCAAAAGAATGCTCAAGGCCATGACAGCACTGGCTCCGGAGTTTACCTCATGTCATTTTGTGGTTGCCGCATTGACCACACAAAATCCTTCAGTGTACCAGGAGCATGTCCGTTTTGAAAATGTTTCTATCGTGTATGACCAAACCTACGCACTCCTCGCCAATGCACATGCAGCCCTGGTGGCCTCGGGCACGGCTACTCTGGAAACAGCACTCTTCGGCGTTCCGCAAACTGTATGTTACAAAGCAAACTATCTGTCCTATCTGATCGCAAAACAATTAATCCGTGTACCCTATATCTCGCTTGTTAATCTCATCATGAATAAACCTGTTTTACGTGAGATCATCCAGGACGAATTCACTCATGACAACCTTAAGGGTGAGTTGCACAGGCTGCTATATGATCAATCCTACAGGAGCAGGCTGTTTGAAGATTATGCCGTGCTGGAGCAAAGACTTGGTGGTGAGGGTGCTTCAGCCGGGGCCGCACGGATCATCACAGACGAGATCCTTTCCTGAACGATTCGCTGGCTCCAATCCCCGTTTCCCGGTATTAGTAATTATCTGTTGGCGGTTCCTGTAATTAATATTATGCCACCTGGTTTTGCTTATAGTTTTCATTATAAGCCATAATAGTTTCAGACACATAAGGCAAGAAATGTTTATGTTTCTCTGTCTGTTCATCTAATTCAAATCTACCGTCAGGGTCAATATATCTTATAGGATTGTTGAAACCATATCGATACGGTGTCCAACCATATGCATTCTCCGCCAACGGGTCCACAGAGTGAAA
>SLEW01000109.1 GCA_007124575.1 Bacteroidales bacterium
ATTTTGATAAGATCTCCCGGTTCTACCCGGTCATTGAGGTTCATGTTGTTTAGAAGGGCATACTCCTGTATTTCAGCCTCCCTGATGCCAAAGTGACGCAAAGCATCGGCAAGAGTACTAACATGGGTCACCTCCCTGATACGGATCCTCCGTGGAGAAACATCAATCTTTTCATGGTCAGTCAGTCTGGCAAAATTATTCATACTCACTTCAAAGCGGGGGCGGTAGGAATCAAAATGGTGTTGCAGCGACAAACCGTGAAACTCAAAATAGGTGCCCTCCTTGTCATAAAAATAGGACAAAACCGAAATGGTTTGCTCTTCCCCTGTTTGCCGGTTCCGGGAAACCTGAGTGGAACGTGTTACAATAACCGGCAAGCCGTTCACGATTTTTTCTGACTCCTGTTCCACAACCAGATCCAGCCGCTGAAGGGTATTTCGGGCAGCCTCTTCAAGAGTAGGGCCATCTGAAGAAGTAAATATCATCAGAGCCTCTCCGTCATCCGGGGAAATAGTAACCTGCAAAGGAGAATTCTCCAGCTTCCAGTTGGCGGGGAAAGAAAAAAACACTTCCTCTTCGGGATGATAAAAGGTATTACCCTCAACGTAGCCCTGGCGAGGGTCATCCCCATAAACCATCCCGTCGATCATTTCAAGATAACTATTCCTGTTTACTTTCCATTCTGTCTGATCCAGGCTGTCTTTCCACTCCTGCGACATACGGGTCACTGTATTATGGCGGTCACCTGGATTTGGGTGAGTAGAGAGCAAGGTGGGAACCCCGGCCTGTTCACTGGCCATTTCCATGCTTTCCAGCAGGGAGAAAAACTCTGCAAATCTTTCACTGTCATAGCCAATTTTTGAGGCATATTCAACCCCAAGGGCATCGGATTCACGCTCATCGTCGCGGCTGTATTTCAGAAACAAAAGTTGCATTCCCGCCATGGCATAAGCACCGTATTCACGAAATTCTTCAAAAGCAATCATGCCCCCAACAAGCAATAACTGGGTGAGCTGTTGCCGCGACTGTCTGGTCACGGAATGCCTCGCAGTAATGTGACCCATTTCGTGACCAAGTACCCCGATCAGTTCGGCTTCGTTGTTGAAGTGTGCAAGGATCCCGCGGGTAAAATAGATATACCCTCCAGGTACAGCAAAAGCATTCACAACCGGAGTATCCAGGATGCGGAAATGATACTCCAGATCAGAACGATGTGATATTTTGCCCATTTCAGTGCCTTTCTCTTCAATAAAACCCATCAGGGGCTCATTCTCATATTCCCCGAACACACTCACGATCTGGGGATCGTATTGTGCACCCATCTGAATTTCCTGTCGCTCGGAGATCAGCACAAACTGCCGCTTTCCGGTTACCGGATTGATTGCACAGGAAGGGAGTATCAAAAAAACAGCAAGTACGATTATGAGCAGGTCTGCCCGAATATTTTTAATTTTTTTCATTGTAGTATGCTATTTAAATTGCCTAATGAATTGCGTTGCCTATGCAATATAATGATTTTTAGCCAAATTGAGCGTTTTTTGAATCGGAATATATGCAGAATCAGAATATATAAAAACATGAGTTCCGACACCAATGGAAATCCTTGAAGAAAAATTAAGATGCACCAGGCTGATGTCCTATAATGATGTAACTATTTTCGATAATAATGTAATACTTTTTAGTGCAGAAAATTCTATCCTTACATGGTATAGTTTAGTTACAATTAAAAATTTATCATTATGCCATTATTAACAATCATTATCGTCATTCTTGTGGTCGGAGTATTGCTCTGGCTGATTAATAGCTTCATCCCCATGCAACGCACCATCAAAGGTATTCTTAATGCCGTTGTTGTGATTGTCCTGGTTATTTGGCTGCTGAGAGTATTTGGACTGCTGGAAAATTTGGGAAACATACAAATTTAGTTTGGTCTGCTCGCTGCCTAAAAATGACAAAATAGCGCTACAAACAAAAGCTGCGCAATAATTGTTATTTTTGCAGTGACAGAGAAACCACATGAACTTAGGCATTGAGAATATTCTCCTGATTGGTTCCGTCCTTCTGCTTATCAGTCTGGTCGCAGGGAAGACTTCTTATCGCTTTGGTGTGCCTACCCTGATCCTTTTTTTGGGCATCGGGATGCTGGCGGGTTCAGAAGGCATCGGGGGCATTCATTTTGACAACCCGGCCATAGCCCGCTTCATAGGTATTGTATCCCTCAATTTCATCCTTTTCTCGGGAGGCCTTGATACCCATTGGACTTCCATAAAACCCTGCTTCTGGAAAGGTTTTTCTCTTTCCACGCTGGGCGTGTTGCTTACAGCCATTACACTGGGTACTTTTGTCTGGCTCCTGACAGACTTCACCATTTATGAAGGATTGCTGCTGGGTGCCATCGTGTCCTCTACGGATGCCGCAGCGGTATTTTCTATCCTCAGATCCCAAAAGCTGGCCCTGAAAGGGAATTTGCGCTCCACGCTGGAGTTTGAAAGCGGCAGTAACGACCCCATGGCCTATGTGCTTGTCCTGGTTTTCCTCGGACTGGTAGTGAACCAGGACCAGAACCTGATGACAGTCCTTCCTGTGTTCATCCAGCAAATGGCCCTCGGTGGGATTGCGGGTTATGCATTTGGGCGTTTCAGCAAGTTCATGATCAATAAGATAAGACTTGACTTTGAAGGCTTGTACCCGGTATTGGTGATCGCCATGATGTTCCTGTCTTTTTCCGCCACTGATTTTATTGGTGGGAATGGGTTTCTGGCTGTATATATCTGTGCAGTATATCTTGGAAATCAGGATTTAATTCACAAGAAGACGATCCTGAAGGTTTTCGACGGACTGGCATGGCTTTTCCAGATTGTCCTGTTCTTAACCCTGGGCTTGTTGGTTTTCCCATCTGACATTGTGCCGATCATCGGCATAGGTCTCCTGATATCCTTTTTCCTGATCCTGGTGGCAAGGCCTTTGAGCGTGATGATCAGCCTGGCGTTTTTTCGCATGCGCATGCGCAACCGCCTGTATATTTCCTGGGTGGGGCTCAGGGGTGCCGTACC
>SLEW01000029.1 GCA_007124575.1 Bacteroidales bacterium
GGCTGCGAAATTACTAAATGTTCCCTTTTTTATTGTATTTTTGGGGCGTTTTTACGCATCACGCTGCAAAATAACCCTGAAAAATCTAATGATATATGGCTCAGGAAGATAAAAAAAAGCTATTTGATCAGTTTCCCCCGGTTTCTACCGAGGCATGGGAAGAGAAAATTCTTGCCGACCTGAAGGGGGCGGACTATGAGAAAAAACTGGTTTGGAGGACACCTGACGGTCTTAAGGTAAAGCCCTATTACCGTGCTGAACACCTGGAAGAGCTTCCTCACGTGGGTATCCTGCCCGGGGAGGTGCCTTACGTGCGTGGCAACAGGACCAGGGGCAACGACTGGCTCATCCGGCAGGACTTTGAAGAGACTGACCCGGCCAGGGCTAATGAGCTGGCTTTGCATGCCCTGGAAAAAGGGGCAGAGTCGGTGGGGCTGCAGGCGTCTCATCCCGGATCGGCTGAAGAGCTGACAGCCCTTTTGAAGGGCATAGACCTGGAGAACACACCTGTGCATTTCATCCAGACGAAGTATGACAAGCTATTTCCGGAGCGCCTGGCAGGCGTTGCAGGTACCCTGGAGATGAAGGGCTCCCTGAACTTCGACCCGCTGGGCCGTTACCTTCTCTACAAAAAGTTCTTTGAGGGTGAACAGGAAGACCTCGACCTGGCTGCAGAACTCGTAAGCAAGTCCAAAGAGTTGCTGCCACTCTGCCAGGTGATTACAGTAAACGGACAGTATGTACACAATGCCGGCGGAAGTGCGGTGCAGGAGCTTGCTTTTGCCCTGGCTCAGGGCAATGAGTACCTGGCACAACTCACAGACAAGGGTCTTGCCGTGGATGACATCACCACCCGAATGCAGTTTACTATCGCTGTGGGGGGAGGCTACTTCGTGGAGGTGGCCAAGATCAGGGCCCTGCGCATGCTGTGGGCTAAAATCGTAGAGCAATACAAGCCTTCTGATCCGGCATCAGGACGCATGAAGATCCATGCAGTTACCTCCGGCTGGAACAAGAGCGTGTACGACCCTTATGTTAACATGCTGCGTACTACCACCGAAGCGATGGCTGCATCCATAGGCGGGGCCGACAGCATGACGGTTAATCCTTTCGATCAGAGCTTTAAAAAGCCTGATCCTTTCTCTTTCAGGATGGCACGCAATCAACAGATCATCCTCAAGCATGAAGCCTATTTCAGCAAGGTTGCCGACCCCGCGGCCGGATCTTATTATGTGGAAAACCTTACAGACTCCATTGCCAGGGCGGCATGGGATCTCTTCCTGCAGACCGAAGACCGGGGCGGATTCATAAAAGCCGTTGAATCAGACTTCATACGCAAATCTGTCGAGGTGGTATCCCAGAAACGCGACATGGACATCGCCATGCGTAAGCAGGTCTTTGTTGGCACAAACCTTTACCCCAACACGGAAGAACGGGTGCTTGACAAGGTGGAGCCTACCGCCGGGCTTTCAGCCCTTGCCGGGCTGCGCCAGTATCGCGGAACACAGGCCTTCGAAGCCCTCCGCATGGCCGTGGAAAACCATGCCGGAAAAGGCCACGAGGTGCCGAAAGTGTTTCTTTTTACTTATGGAAACCCCGTGATGAGAAAAGCACGTGCCAGCTTTAGCTCAAATTTTTTCGGAGTAGCCGGCTATGAGATCATCGACAACCTGGGCTTTCCGGATATCGACAGTGGCGTGAAGGCCGCCAAGGAATCAGGGGCGCGTCTCGTAGTGCTCTGCAGCAGCGACGAAGAGTATGAGGAGATGGCTCCGGCCGCGGAAATGATAAAAAAAGAAGCACCAGGCACCTATGTTGTGGTCGCCGGAAACCCAAAAGAAAAGATAGACACCCTGAGGGAGGCCGGCGTCGACGACTTCATTCATGTGCGCACCAATGTGTTAGAGTCCCTGACGAAGTATAATGATGTGCTGGGGATTGTGTGAGAGATGAATGTATGGGTTTGAAGTTTGAAGCTTTGTCCTGAGGCTGATCGCATGCCCATGCCCTTAGACCTTTTTTCGACAAAACTAAAATAAAACATGTATGCCGCGAGAGACGGCACCCAAAAAAAAACAGCGAGTTATGCGACCAGATTTCAAAAAAGTCTCGTTTGATAAAAAAAAGACCCCGTCAGGAGCATATCGTGACTGGGAAAAAGCGCATCATGTGGAGAAAGAATGGCAGACGGCCGAAAAGATCGACGTGAAGCCTGTTTACGGACCTGACGATCTTCTCCGGATGGAACATCTGGACTATGCTGCCGGCCTGCCGCCTTACCTGCGGGGACCCTATAGCACCATGTATGTGATGCGGCCCTGGACCGTACGCCAGTATGCTGGCTTTTCGACGGCAGAAGAATCTAACGCCTTCTATCGCCGCAACCTGGCCGCCGGACAAAAAGGCCTTTCGGTAGCTTTCGACCTGGCCACCCACAGGGGGTATGACTCTGACCACGAGCGTGTAGTCGGTGATGTGGGTAAGGCAGGAGTAGCCATCGACTCCATCCTTGACATGAAGATCCTTTTTGATGACATCCCACTGGACAAGATGTCGGTGTCGATGACCATGAATGGCGCTGTGCTGCCGGTGATGGCATTTTATATCGTCGCGGCAGAAGAGCAGGGCGTGTCCATGGAGAAGTTGGGAGGCACCATCCAGAACGACATCCTCAAGGAGTTCATGGTACGCAACACCTATATCTATCCGCCACTGCCTTCTATGAAGATTATTGCCGACATCTTTGAGTTTACGTCCGCGAATATGCCTCGTTTTAACTCCATCTCCATTAGCGGATACCACATGCAG
Source organism: Bacteroidales bacterium (assembly GCA_007124575.1). Classification (GTDB taxonomy): domain Bacteria; phylum Bacteroidota; class Bacteroidia; order Bacteroidales; family UBA7960; genus PUPG01. The sequence goes on from SLEW01000029.1 coordinate 2,809, forward strand.
GAAGCAGGAGCAACCTGTGACATCGAGCTTGCCTACACGCTGGCCGATGGGCTGGAATACCTGCGCACGGGTGTGGATGCCGGCATGGACATCGATGCTTTTGCTCCCCGTCTTTCATTCTTCTGGGCTATCGGCATGAACCATTTTATGGAGATCGCCAAGATGCGTGCAGCCCGTATGCTGTGGGCCAAGCTGGTGAAGCAGTTCAACCCAAAGAACCCCAAGTCCCTTGCCTTGCGAACGCATTCGCAGACTTCAGGATGGAGTTTGACAGAGCAGGATCCTTATAACAACGTGACACGCACGTGTATTGAGGCGATGGGTGCAGTGCTGGGGCACACACAGTCGTTACACACCAACGCCCTGGATGAGGCCATCGCACTGCCTACCGACTTCTCGGCACGTATTGCCAGGAACACCCAGCTGTATATCAACGAAGAGACCAAGGTGACCAAAGCCATTGACCCGTGGGCTGGCTCTTACTATGTGGAAGCCCTTACCCACGAGATCGCCCATCGTGCGTGGGACCACATCCAGGAGATCGAAAGCCTGGGCGGCATGGCCAAAGCCATTGAGACCGGCGTGCCGAAGATGCGTATCGAAGAGGCCTCCGCAAGGAAGCAGGCCCGGATAGACAGCGGCAAAGACATCATTGTGGGCGTTAACAAATACCGTCGCGAAAAGGAAGATCCCATCGACATCCTTGATGTTGATAACACTGCGGTACGTAATTCTCAAATTAATCGCCTGGAAAAACTGCGGGCTGAACGTAACGAGCAAGAGGTGCAGCAGGCACTTGATGCCATCACAAAAGCATGTGAAACCGGTAAAGGAAACCTGCTGGAACTTTCCATTGAAGCTGCCCGCAAAAGGGCCAGCCTCGGAGAGATAAGCCTTGCATGTGAAAAAGTTTTCGGCCGTTATCAGGCTGTGATCCGTTCAATATCAGGAGTCTATTCTATGGAAATCGAAAACAATGACAGCTTTCAGAAAGCCAGGGCCATGGCCGATGACTTCGCCAAAGTAGAAGGCCGGCGCCCGCGTATCATGATCGCCAAGATGGGACAGGATGGCCATGACAGGGGTGCCAAGGTTGTGGCTACGGCCTATGCCGATATCGGATTTGACGTTGACATGGGGCCGCTGTTCCAGACACCCAAAGAGGCCGCACGTCAGGCCGTGGAAAATGACGTGCATGTCGTAGGCGTGTCAAGCCTCGCCGCCGGCCATAAGGTGCTGGCACCACAAATAATCGAAGAGCTTAAAAAGCTGGGACGCGACGACATCATGGTAATCGTTGGTGGCGTAATACCACCCCAGGACTATCAGTTCCTCTATGACGCCGGCGTGATGGGAATATTTGGACCTGGCACCGTTATCGCCGATGCCGCCATCAAAATGTTGTCCATCTTGCTGGAATCCCGCAAATAGGAAAGAAAACATTAACTTTGCATAAAGGGTCCGGAGTTTGGGGTTAGCAGAAACAGCACCTGGGCTGTACGTCATTCGCATCACCCGGACATTTCGACCTTTGGACATTTCGACCTTTAAACAAAATTTAAAACTATGAAAACATTATTCATTATGCTGCTTTCCGTAAGCATGCTTATGGTATCCTGCCGGTCGCAGGACATGGTGCCCGCTGATCCTCCGCCGGTGCCGGAAGAAGAACTCATCCCGGAACCGGATCCTGATCCTGAACCAACACCTGATCCCGAAGAAATACGCGTGGTTGAAGAACATATTACGTTCGATCGTGAAGAAGACGAAGCAACCCAGATCGACAACACCTACTTTGTGATCGTAGGGAGCTTTATCGAAAGAAACAATGCTGAAAACTTCATGGTTACCCTGCGCGGTCAAAACTTTAACCCTACCATCCTGCTTTCGGAAACAGGCTTTCACCGTGTTTCTGTAGACTCTTACCAGGAGGAGGCACCGGCCCGCAGGCGAATACAACATATCAGGACAAATTATCCTGAATACCATGATACCTGGCTGCTGATCCGTATAGAGTAAACGGTGTTTCCCCGCTGCCAGCGAACTGAGGCCGGGAAAAGCAGCTTTTGCAACAAAACGTGCAACCCACGATGTATTTGGTCGGCATCTCCAGGTGGGATGCCGGTCATGGTATACAGACATCTGATATAACACAAATTTCAAACACGATGGAGCCTGTACTGGCAAGCAAAAACCAAAACTGACACGTAAAATGACGCTGTTTTCCGGACAGCAAGCCTGCGATGGCACCATCCCCAAAAGAATGCAAACTATGAAGATCCTGATCAGAAACATAAAGGCACTGTTGCAGATCGATGAACAAAAACGTCCGCTGGTGGCGGGCAAGGACATGTCGGAACTGCCTTTGCTGGAAAATGCGTTCTTGTTTATTGATGAAGGCGTTATCAAGGGCTATGGCAGCATGAATGATTTTGCGGAGACTGAGTTTGTCAGGTTTTCCGGTCGTGACGGCGTACATGAGATAGATGCTGCCGGCAAGATGGTGATGCCTGCCTTTTGCGACTCACACACACATATCGTATATGATGGCAGCCGCGAGATAGAATATATTGATAAGATCCGCGGGTTGAGCTATGAAGAGATTGCGAAACGGGGCGGAGGCATCCTGAACTCTGCGAAGCGGATGCAGGATGCCAGCGAGCTCCAGCTTGTGGAGCAGGCGATGGAGCGCCTCGAAGAGATCCGCCGGCTTGGAACAGGTGCGGTGGAGATCAAAAGCGGCTATGGCCTCACCACCGAAACGGAGATGAAGATGTTGCGTGTGATCAGGAAGCTCAAAGAGCTGAGCCCCCTGACCATCAAGGCTACTTTTTTGGGCGCCCATGCTGTGCCGGCCGAATATAAGAAACGCCAGGGTGACTACGTGGACAAGATCATTGAAGAGATGATCCCCATGGTAGCCGGAGAAGAGCTGGCCGATTTTATCGACGTGTTCTGTGACAAAGGCTTTTTTACCGTGGAAGAAACAGACCGCATCCTGATGGCTGGTATGAAGCATGGCCTTAAACCCAAGCTCCACGCCAACGAGCTCGACTATTCAGGAGGCATACAGGTTGGCGTGAAATACGATGCGCTTTCGGTAGACCACCTGGAGTTTACTGGTGACGACGAGATCAAAGCATTGAAAGGCAGTGATACCATGCCAACGCTGCTGCCGGGAGCTGCATTCTTCCTTGAGATGATCTGGCCACCGGCCCGCAAGATGATAGACAGCGGACTTCCTGTTGCCATGGCCTCGGACTACAACCCGGGCTCTTCCCCGTCAGGAAACATGCAGTTCGTGATGTCTCTTGGCAGCGTCAAGATGAAAATGCTCCCCGAAGAGGTGATCCACGCCGTGACTCAAAACGGTGCATACGCCATGGGCGTGCATGATGAGCTGGGCAGTATCGCCATAGGGAAAAAGGCAAATCTTATCATCACAAAAAAAATACCCACATACGCCTTTATGCCTTATGCATACGGAAGCAATAAGGTGGAGCAGGTTATTATTAATGGGAAACTGTAAGTGGGTTTTGCGTTCTGCGTGAGTGCGCTTGTGGTTGTGCTTTAAGGTAACATGGTGCTATTGTAAGAAACACATTTATGGAAAACAACAACTACATTGCCAAAACGCTTGCCGGCCTGGAGCCTGTGCTTGCTGATGAACTACGCGCGCTGGGTGCTACAGACCTGAGCGTTTTACGCCGGGCTGTCACCTTTTCCGGCGATCAGGCCATGCTGTACAACGCCAACATATGGTTGCGTACCGCTGTAAGCGTTCTGCAGCCTCTTCGGTCTTTCTCTTTTAAAACCAAAGAGGACTTTTACGAGCAGATGAAGGAGCAGGCCTGGCATGAGCTTTTTGCCCCCGACAAGACCATCTCCGTGATTGCCACGGCGTATGACTCCGATGTTTTCAACAATACGATGTTCCTGGCGCAGCTTGGCAAAGATGCTATTGTAGACCGCTTTTATGAGGCACATGGACGAAGGCCCGACGTAGACACGGCAGGGGCCAATGTCCGCATTGTGGTGAACGTGCATGAAGACCAGTGCAAGGTATCTCTCGATAGCAGCGGGGAGGCACTTTTTAAAAGAGGCTACCGCAGGGCAGGAGGAAGGGCTCCCATCAACGAGGCTTTGGCTGCCGGACTTATCAGGCTTGCCGGATGGGACATGAAGAGCCCATTCCTGGATCCCATGTGCGGGAGCGGCACCTTCTCCATTGAAGCAGCCATGATGAGCGCCAACATGGCGCCCGGAGCAGACAGAAGGCAGTTCGGGTTTTGCCAGTGGAACGATTACGACCACGACCTCTTTCAAAGCCTGCGGGAGGCGGCAAGGGAAAAGCAGACCCCCCTGAAAGTGCCGGTGATAGCAAGCGACATCAAGGGCATGATGCTCGACCTCACCCGGCAGAACGCCATGAACGCCGGCTTGCTTGGAAGCGTTCAGGTGCGCAAGCAGGACTTCTTTGCCTACCATCCCAAAGAAAAGAATGGCCTTGTAATGCTAAACCCTCCCTATGGACACCGTATGACTGAACGCGACACACGGGCATTGTACATTCATATCGGAGACACGCTAAAAAACCGTTTCCAGGGCTATACTGCCGGTGTCATAAGTGCCGACCTGGACGCCATGAAACATTTGGGCCTCAAGCCGAAACATAAATTCCAGGTGTTCAATGGGCCCCTGAAAGCTGCCTTTAACGTATATGAGCTTTTCAGCGGTTCACATAAGGGATATAAGAAAGACACCGCCTCTTCGTGATTTTCTTTATTTTTGCAGTCATCATTTTACTGATTAACACTGATATAAACCCTATTATCAATGCGTATTTCCTATAGCTGGTTAAAAAACTATGTAGATACCGACATGAGCCCGGAAGAACTGTCGGTGCTGCTTACCCACAGCGGGCTGGAAGTGGAGTCCCTGGAGCGTTACGAGGCAGTCAGGGGCGGCCTGAAAGGTGTGGTAACCGGAAAGGTTGTCTCCTGCGAGCCCCATCCCAATGCGGATAAGCTGAGCCTTGCCAGGGTGGATGTGGGCGGTGACGATACCCTGCCCATCGTATGCGGTGCCCCTAACGTGGCGAAAGGCCAGAAAGTCGTTGTGGCTTTGGTTGGCAGCACATTGCATACCCCCAAGGGAGAGCTTCCTATCAAAAAGGCAAAAATCCGGGGAGAGGTGTCCGAAGGTATGATATGTGCCGAAGATGAGCTGGGACTGGGCGACTCCCATGAGGGCATCATGGTGCTGCCGGAAGGAACAGCCGTGGGGATGCCCGCTGCAGAATACTTTGACATTACCAGTGACTGGGTGTATGAAATAGGGTTGACCCCCAACAGGATAGATGGTGCTTCGCATATCGGTGCTGCCAGGGATGTGGCTGCCGTATTGGCGCACCGCCAGAAAGCAAAGAAACCCGTATTATGGCCCGACGTGTCTGGGTTTAAGGCAGACAACGACAAGCTGATTATTCCGGTTACCATAGAAGACCCGGAAGCATGCCCCCGATACAGCAGCCTGACCATCTCAACGATTACCGTAAAAGAGTCTCCCAGGTGGTTGAAGGACAAGCTGATGGCCCTTGGGCTTAAGCCCATCAACAACGTGGTTGACGTGACAAACTTTGTCTTGCATGAGATGGGTCAGCCGCTCCACGCCTTTGATGTGGATGCCATCACCGGCAGCAAGGTGATCGTAAAAAAGTCGCCCGAAGGAACGGTGTTTGAAACGCTGGATGCAGAAAAGCTGGAGCTTACCGGCCACGACCTGATGATATGTAATGTCGCAGAGCCCATGTGTATGGGGGGTATTCTCGGTGGGACAGGCTCAGGGGTTACAGAGAATACCACCAGGGTATTCCTGGAAAGCGCCTGCTTTGACCCTGTCACCATTCGTAAGTCTGCCAAACATCATGGTCTGAAGACAGAGGCTTCTTTCCGCTTTGAAAGAGGCTCCGACCCCGCGATAACGATCTATGCGCTCAAACGCGCGGCCATGCTTATCAAAGAAGTTGCCGGGGGAGAGATCACCTCTGACGTGCAGGATGTGTACCCCAAAGGAGTCATGCCCGTAGAGGTAGACCTTACCTATGACCGTATCAACGGACTGATAGGGAAAGAGATCCCGGAAGAGGAGATTAAGAGCATCCTGGAAAGTCTTGATTTTAAGATTGTTCATGAGGCCGGGCGAAGCTTGCGGGTCGCCGTGCCCACCTACCGTGTGGATGTGACCCGTGATGCGGATGTGATCGAGGAGATCCTCCGCATCTATGGCTATAATCATATAGAGGTGCCCCAAAAGATGGAGACATCTATCGTGATTTCTCCCTCACCCGACAAAGAGGCCTGGCAGAATACCATCGCAGACATGCTCTCCGCCAGGGGCTTTCACGAAATCATGAATAACTCACTGACGAAGGGGGCATATTATGAAGGGTTTGGTTTTGACCCCAACATGTCAGTTCCTATCGTGAACCCGCTGAGCCAGGATCTGAATGTGATGCGCCAGAGCCTGATTTTCGGAGCACTGGAAACCATCGCATATAACAAGAACAGGAAGATGCATGACCTGAAGCTGTATGAGTTTGGCAAGCTGTATGCAAGACAAGCCGTTGAGCCGGGCGCCGATCCTCTCAGGGCATATAGGGAGCGCCTGGTTCTGGGCGTCTTTATGACCGGGAACCGTCAGGAAGAAACATGGTATGAAGAAGAAGCCGGCACAGGATTTTTCGAATTAAAAAATGCCCTGATGTCCGTTTTTCGCCGCTTCGGACTCAGGGAAGAGCAACTTACACTCAATGAGCTGAAGGAAAGCCCCCGCTTTGCTTATGGCGTGGATGTGTACCATAACAAAAAACATCTTGCGCGCATGGGCCTGCTGGCACAGAACATGGTGAAATCTTTTGATGTCGAAGATGATGTTTTCTATGGGATGATATCCTGGGATGAGCTGGTAGCCATGCAGGGGGTCAGGAACCTGCAATATGAGGATGTGCCGAGGTTTCCCGCCATGCGACGCGACTTTGCCCTGCTTCTGAACAAGGATGTTCCTTTTGCCGCGATACAAAAGATCGCTTTCAATATGGAGAAAAAGATCCTCCGGGAGGTAAGCCTCTTTGATGTGTTTGAAGACGAGGAGAAGTTGGGTAAGGGCAAGAAAAGCTATGCCGTTCGCTTTGGTTTTCAGCATCCCGACAGGACGCTTAAAGACAAAGAGGTGGACAAGATCATGGAAAAGCTGGCCCGTGCTTATGAAAAGGAGTTGGGCGCATCCATTCGATAAGCTGTTCCGTCCTGACGGCATAAATCACATCACTTGCCTCCTGGCGGCTTATCCATCTTCTTCCACATGTTTTGCAGGGGGATAAGCGAGGCCACCATCCCTATGCAAAAAACAGTAGCCCCTACCAGCAGTAAATCGGGCACCTGCACGTCAACCGGGTAGGCGTCAATAATGAAAACGCCTTCTGCATATAATTTCACAAGGCCGAAACGCATTTGAAGCCACGACACCAGGCCGCCCAGGAAGATGCCTCCCAACGCCCCTGCCATGCTGATAAGCATGCCTTCGGTGAGAAAAATACGCTTAATCAGCTTCCTTGACGCACCCATGCTCCTCAGCACGGATATGTCGCGCCTTTTTTCGATGACCAGCATCGTGAGCGAGCCTATTACGTTGAAGGAGGCGATGACTAAAATGAAGCTCAGGATGAAGAAGATGGCCCACTTCTCCGACCGCATCACCCGGTAGAGAAACTCTTGCTGCTGAAGGCGGTTTCGGACCTGGAACTCCGGGCCGGCAAGACGTATCAGCTGATCCTGTACCCTGTTGTGGTTATAGCCCTCTTCAATCTTTACCACAAAGGAAGAGACCTCATCGTCATATTCCAGCAAACGCTGCATCAGCCGGATGGGAGCAAGCACATATTCCATGTCGTACTCCGATTGCACGGCAAAGACGCCGCCGGCATAATGCGCGGAACTGTTGAAGGCCCTGCTTGGGTGCAGGCCTGCCGTGCGTCCCCTCCTGGGAATATATACCTCAATGGGGTGCAGGTAGTCGTGGATGCTGGCATTTACCACCATGGCTACGCCCTGTCCGGGTATAATGTAATCGCGGCCGTTGTCGCGCAGCTTGTACTCACCCTCCACCAGCAGCGTGTCAATGCCGGTAATGTTTTTATAAGCGGGCCCCACACCCCGCATCCTCACCAGATGCTGCCTGTCACGATACATGATCATGGCAGACTCTTCCAGCACCTCACTGTAATGCACTACGCCGGGGATCTTCCCGATCTCTTCCACAGGCAACTCATCAACGGAAAAGGTCTTGCCCTCTACCAGGCTGATCTCCATGTCGGGGTGAAAAGCATTAAACAACGAAAGGATCAGCTTTTCAAAGCCGTTGAAAACAGAGAGTACAATCACCAGGGCCATGGTGCCCACAGCAACACCCAGCACCGACACCATCGTAAGGATGTTAATGGCATTGTGCCTCTTTTTGGCGAAAAGATAACGCCAGGCTATGTAAAACGGGAAATGCTTCATTTGTTTCGCCCCTAAACGTATGTTTCGGCATACAGCCCGGGTCTGTGACTGCAACC
>SLEW01000244.1 GCA_007124575.1 Bacteroidales bacterium
AGCCTGTTGCGCTCAATAGCCACATCCGCGTTTTTCAGGTTGTGGACGCGCGCTCCCTTGATCAATATGTATTCCTGGGGATCCAGGCGGTCAATGTTCATCATGTCAGCCCTTTCTGAGACAATTTGCAAAGGTACAAATATATCATGAGGTAATAAGAGTATAGCGGTTTGCGTTTCGCTTGCTGCGTTTTGGGCTAATACCACTGGCATTCGAATTTTTTTGTATCTTGCAGCGTAAAGTAACGTATACTATAGAAAAGATCGTAAAAATCACAAAGTTTATGATGAAGGAAAATCTTAGCGGGTTTATTTTGAAAGCCATCCGCCACAACTGGAAGATCACTGCTTTTGCTGACTATGGTGGGAAGAGCTATACCTACAGTGATGTAGCAGGTTATATTGTGCATCTGCATACACGCTTTGAGGTTTATGGTATCAAGCCTGGCGACAAAGTGGCGCTTTTGGGTAAGAATTCTGCCCATTGGGGTATCTCCTACCTGGCTATTATCACTTATGGCGCAGTGGTAGTGCCCATTTTGCCCGATTTTAAGCCTAACGACGTACATCACATCGTCAATCACTCGGACAGCCGCCTGCTGCTAAGCTCCGATGTGCTTTTTGATGCGCTGGATCCGGAGAAGATGGATATGCTGCTGGGTATTGTCTCCCTGAACGACTTTTCGTTACTCTCCGATGGCAAGGGCGAATCCCTGCATCACAAAAATGAAATGATTGAAGACCGTCACCAGGAGCGCTATCCCTATGGAGTGCAATCAGACAACCTTCACCTGCCCGTCATCCCCAATGAAAATCTCGCCGTTATCAGCTATACCTCAGGCACCACAGGCTTCACCAAAGGGGTGATGCTGCAGCACAATTCACTTGCCGCCAATGTAGTGTACGCAAATAACAACATGCCCCTGGATCCTGGCGACCAGATTGTCTCCTTCCTGCCGCTGGCACACGCTTACGGTTGTGCTTTTGAGTTTTTGTGGCCATTCACGCTGGGATGTCATATCACCTTCATTACCCGCACACCCTCACCACAAATCATCCTGCAGGCTTTCAAGGAGGTAAAACCCAGACTGGTACTTTCCGTGCCATTGATCATTGAAAAGATTTACAAGAAACAGATCCTCCCGGCCATTGAAAAACCGGCCATGAGGCAACTGCTGAAAACACCACTCGTAAACACCATCATCAAGAAAAAGATAAGAAAAAAGCTGGTGGATGTGTTTGGCGGCAACTTTCATGAAGTCGTCATTGGCGGAGCACCTCTCAACAAAGAGGTGGAAGAGTTCCTGCACAGCATACGATTCCCGTTCTCCATTGGCTATGGCATGACAGAATGCGGCCCTTTGATAAGCTATGCAAACTGGAAAAAGACAAAGCTGGGGTCTGCTGGTAAAATCGTGGACACACTGGAAGCAAAAATCAAGAGCCCGGAACCATCTAAAGATACCGGAGAGATCATGGTAAGAGGCGAAAACGTGATGATGGGCTATTATAAGAATGATGAAGCTACACGGGAAGCGCTGGATGAGGAAGGATGGCTGCATACCGGTGACCTTGGCCTGATAGACAAGGATGGATTTATTTTTATCAAAGGAAGGAGCAAGAGCGTGATCCTGGGCCCATCAGGTCAGAACATCTATCCTGAAGAAATCGAAGCAAAGCTGAACAACAAGGCCTTCATCCAGGAATGCCTTGTGATAGATAACAAAGGGTTGCTTGAAGCGCTTGTATATCCCGATTATGAAGCTACAGACAAGTCTGGTATCAGTGAGAAGATGCTTAAAGACATACTGGAAGATTACAGGCAACTGCTTAACAAGAGCCTGCCTGTCTTTATGAACATTTCAAAAATAAAAATTGTACCGGAAGAGTTTGCAAAAACACCCAAAAAAAGCATCAGACGCTTCCTGTATGCCTCTGATTGATAAAAAAATTGAATGCTTTTTATGTGTTATTTAAAAATATAGTTATATTTGTGCTGTCTTTAGCAAGACACCATACCAATCTTTTAGTGCGAACCAAAACATAGGAGGACGGATTATCGAATAGACGCTTACGCTGGTTAAACACATAAACAGGCCATTATTATGAATGACCGCACAGCGATTAGCGATCAGGAGTTGATTCGTCAATTTATCTCTGGTGATCACAATGCACTGGAAGAACTTATCAACCGCCATCAGCGCAAACTTTTTTCCTATATCCTATTGATAGTCAAGGACAAGCATCTTGCCGAAGACATCTTCCAGGATACCTTTATAAAGATCATCAAAACCTTGCGGGCTGGTGCATACAATGAGGAGGGCAAGTTTCTGCCCTGGGCCATGCGTATAGCGCATAACCTGACCATCGACTTCTTTCGCAAGTCAAAGCGTATGCCCTTTAAGGAGAACAGCGAGGAATACGACCTTTTTGAAACCCTTATGGTGTATGAGGATACTGTGGAAGAGAAGATGATCACGGGGCAGATCCACGATGATGTGCGCAAACTTATTGAATACCTGCCTGAAGAACAAAAGGAAGTGCTCAAGATGCGTCATTACAAGGAGATGAGCTTCAAAGAGATAGCTCTGGAAACAGATGTCAGCATTAACACTGCCCTGGGCAGGATGCGCTATGCCCTGATAAACCTCCGCAAGATGATAGATGAAAAAAGCATCATTTTAACGCGATGAAGGCTGCAAAGCCACGACATACGCGAGGCATGATAATCAAAGAAAACCATCCACTGGGCAATTTAAATACTTTTGGCATAGAGGCCTATGCCCGGGGTTACGTGGAGGTCAGCACCGAAGAATCATTGCGCGAATTGTTATCAGATAACGAGATTCTGGGCGGCTCACATCTTATTCTGGGCCAAGGAAGCAATATCCTGTTTACGGATGATTATGAAGGCACCATCATCAGGATGATGATTAAGGGCAGGGAGATTGTAGCGAGGAAAGAAGGAAAAATATTCCTAAAGGTCATGGCGGGTGAGGTTTGGGATGACCTGGTTGCCTATTGTGTGGCCCAAGGCTGGGGCGGACTTGAAAACCTGTCACTTATTCCGGGGCAGGTTGGCAGCAGCCCCATACAAAACATTGGCGCATATGGCACGGAGCTTGAAACGCATGTAGTTTCCCTGGAAGCTTTTGATAAACAAAAAGGAAAGGTAACGGTGTTCAGTCATGATGATTGCCAGTTCAGTTACAGAAACAGTTTTTTCAAAAGCAGTGGCAAAGACCGCTTTATTATTACCTCTGTAACATTCAAACTGGATGAAGAGCCCGTGATTAATACGCGTTATGGTTCTGTAGCACAGGAGCTTGAGAAAATGGGGGTCAGCAATCCAACCATCTCAGATGTAAGGGAAGTGGTTTGCAGCATACGCAGAAGCAAACTGCCCGATCCTGATGTGCTGGGCAACGCAGGAAGCTTTTTCAAAAATCCTGTCGTCTCACTCAAAAGCTACCAGGATTTAAAAGCCAACTACCCGGAGTTGGTGGCATATCCTGCCGGCAAAGACATGAAGCTGGCGGCGGGATGGCTCATCGACAAGGCCGGGTGGAAGGGTTTCCGGCAGGGTGACGCCGGGGTGCATGATAAGCAGGCTCTGGTCCTGGTAAATCTCGGAAAAGCCACTGGCAGGGAAATCCTTAAACTGGCATACGCTATCAGAAATTCTGTAGAAAAGAAGTTTGGCGTTACCCTCGAACCCGAGGTTAACATCATGTAACAATGAGTTAATGAGTGAACACAAATTAAACATGAACAATAAAGATACCCTTGTTAATAAGTTTGAGAAAGCCGGACTTGTCACTGTACTTATTATATGGATACTCCGGGGCGCTGTGGGGCCGGCATTTAACTTTGCCCTGCTGATCACCACTACCCTGCTGGCCATTTATTACCTGTGGTTTGGCTTTTTTATCTTTAACAAGATGCAACCCCTGGATCTGTTGTATCAGAAACACCATCGCGCAATAAGCCGGTTCCATATCGCAGCAGGCATTCTTATGGGCATAGTTCTTTCTTATAGCCTGATTGCCATCCTCTTTGGGTTCCATTTCTTTCCGGGCATGAAAACTGCCCTGATTAGCGGAGGTATCATCTTACTGTTTTTCACCATCTTTATCGCCGCTTATCATTCAGTAAAGAAACGGCATCAGGAGATATGTAAACGTTTTTACAGCCGGGCTGCAATCATTGGTTTCGTGCTTGCCCTCCTGCTCTTCTCGCCAGTTGACATGCGCCTGTCCATATTATTTAAGGATCATCCGGAATTTCAGGAGGCATATCTTGAATACCTTGAAAACCCTGAAGACGACAAGAGCATCGAACGGCTGCGCGAAGAACGCAGTAAGTTCAGGTAAAACAGGGATTATTCAAGCTTTAGCTCCCCCTTTATCCTGCTGATCTGATCCAGTAAAAGCTGTCTTTTTTCGTCATAATCCTCCTCACGGTCAAGAATTGTCCTGCAACTAAAATAGAACTTGATCTTGGGTTCAGTGCCCGAGGGACGCATGGTAATCCGGGTGCCATCTTCAAGGATAAACTGAAGTACATTTTCAGATGGCAGATCAATAGGAAGCTTCTGATCGAGGTAAAGATCCCACTCCAACCCTGCCTGATAATCCAGGATCCTTGCTATGGTCAGTCCATCAATGCTATCTGGTGGTTCCTTCCGGAATGTATCCATCATGGCCTTGATCTCTTCTGCCCCCTGCATTCCCTTTCGGGTGATGGAAATAAGGCTTTCCACATAAAGGCCATAGGATTTGTATATCTTCCTGAGAAGATCATACAGCGTCATTTCCTGCGACCGCATGTATGCGGCAGCTTCGGCCATCATGCAGCAGGCAATCACTGCATCCTTGTCGCGTACCAGATCTCCCACAAGGAAACCATAGCTCTCTTCCCCACCACACAGGAACTTCTTCTTTCCTTCCAGCTGGCGTATCTTCTCTGCTATGTATTTAAATCCAGTCAGCACATCAAACATTTCTACCTTATAGTCTGCGGCCATTTCGCTGAGCAATTCAGTTGTAACGATGGTTTTTACCATGAACTCCTTGCCGGTCAGCCTTCCTTGCTGCTTCATCTGCTCAAGCACATACCAGGTCAGGATAGAGGCAAACTGGTTTCCGTTCAGCAAAATGTATTGACCCTTTTCGTTTTTTATAGCCAGACCTACCCTGTCGCCATCGGGGTCTGTAGCCATAACCAGATCGGCATTCACTTCCTCAGCCTTCTTAAGAGCCATGTCGAAGGCGGCAGGATCTTCCGGGTTGGGTGATTTAACCGTGGGAAAATCACCGTCCGTTACATCCTGCTTGGGCACATTATACACGGCATTAAACCCAAAGGCTTTGAGCGCCTGAGGGGCCAGACGTACGGTAGTACCATGAATAGGAGTAAATACTATCCGTAAATCATCTCCTTGCTTTATATTATTTTCAGGTGTCAACGAAAGCGTTTTGATCCGTTTGATATATTCCCGGTCAAAAGTTTCGTCCAGGGCAGTGATAAGCTCTTTTTGTCCATCAAACCTGACATCTTCCACGCTGGTTTTCCTCACTTCTTCGATGATGTTTTTATCGTGCGGGGGCACCAGTTGGCCGCCATCATCCCAGTAAACCTTATACCCATTATACTCTACAGGGTTGTGGGAAGCGGTAATGATGATCCCGGCCTGGCAATTCAACTCCCTTACCGCGAAAGACAGCAGAGGTGTCGGACGAAGCGCATCAAACACAAAAACCTCTATCCCGTTGGCTGTCATCACATCCGCAGCTACATAAGTAAAATATTCACTGTTATGTCTGCAATCATAAGCAATAACTACCCGCGGCTTTTCCAGGTCAGTGGAGGTGCGGAGAATATAATCAGCAAGACCCTGTGTGGCCATGCCCACCGTGTATTTGTTCATGCGGTTTGTCCCCACTCCCATGACACCACGCAGACCTCCGGTACCAAACTCCAGGTCTTTGTAAAAGGCGTCTTCCAACGCCTCAGGGTCAGTGTCCATCATCCGCCGTACCTCTCGCCGGGTATCCTCATCAAAAACATCCGTAAGCCATATCTCAGCACGGTCTTTTATTGCCTTATCCACTTTTCTCATATCTTTTACTTTTTTATTCCTCAAAAAAGTTCTGCACAGAGCTATTCTGTGATCCAAATATAAGCCAAAAAAAGCTTAACATCAATAAAAATACGCCCATTCTGTGAAGTTGACGGGTTAAATAGATTACTTGGTTAAATGGGTTGCCGGGTTAAATGGGTTGCCGGGTATTGTTAGTTATTCGCCGGACTCATCAGGCGTTCCCTGCGCATCTCAAAAATATCGGTAGAGATGGAGTAATCGCCAATAAGATGCTTGGCAAAATAATCGGCGGTAAGCCAGAAATTATACTCATTATACTTGCCATAGCCATGCCTTTGGCCTGTAAAAATAAACATGTCAAAACGCTTATTGGCAGCAATGAGGGCATTTGCCATACGGAAGGTATTGGCGGGATGTACGTTATTATCCATATCCCCGGTGGTCAGCAGCAGCTTGCCTTTCAGGTTGGCGGCAAGTTCAGAGTTGGTTTCAATGTCATAGACAAATTTCACCTCACCCTCGTTGTTTACGATTTCTTTCACGCCATGATGCTTTTCGCTCCACCACCGGTTATAGATATTGTTTTCATGATTTCCGGCACTGGATACGGCAACCTTGAAGAAGTCGGGATACTGGAGCATGGCGGCTGTTGACATGAAGCCACCACCTGAATGGCCAAAAATACCAACCTTGTCGATATCAATAAAGTCATGACGATCGGCCAGCTGTTCAGCACCATATTTCTTGTCATCAAGACCATAGTCGCGGAGGTTTCCATAACCATAATTATGGTACCATTTGGAACGGTTGGGATGGCCTCCCCTGTTACCGATGGTAACTACGATAAAGCCCAGCTGTGCAAGCCTGTCGGTGCGGTCCATCCTTTGGGAAAAGCTGGTGTTTACAGCTTCGGTTTGCGGGCCGGGATAGACATACATAATAATAGGGTATTTCTTGTCAGGGTCAAAGTCAAAGGGTTTATACATGACCCCATACAGGTCAGTAACACCATCAGCAGCTTTTACTGAATAGGGTGTCGGGAATTGGTATCCTGCATTCTTCAGGTTGGAAAGGTCTGCTGTTTCCAGTTCCATAACAAACTCCCCATCGGCATTTCTAATTTCTGAACGTGGGGCGGTATCAACCCTGGAGTAATTATTCACAAAATAATTATATGAGTCACTGACCACAGAGAGGTGATTATAATTGCCCGGGTTCAGCAGACGCAGGTCGCTGCCATCGAGGTTAACCCGGTAAAGGTGCCTGTAATATGGGTTTTCTCCCTCTTCGCGGCCATGTGCAGTAAAAAACATAATCCTGTTCTCTACATCTACTTTCAGCACCTGGTGGGAATGCCACGGGCCGCTGGTAATCTGCCTGATCAATTCTCCATCAGCATCATAGAGATAGAAATGAGCCCAGCCATCGCGTTCCGACCAATGGATTATTTCGCCTGTTTCCGGGATAAGATATGGCTGACGGGTGTCGACATAGGTATTCATGCGTTCTTCTATGAGCACCTTAACCTCGCCGGTTTCGAGGTCGGCCCGGCATACATCATAGCGTTTCAGATCACGGCTTATGCGCGTAAAGTAAAGCTCACCGGGGTGCGGGCTAAGCCAGACAGGAGGCGTGTGATCTTCAAGTCTTTCCCGGTGCGAACGGGGCATCCTGGGCACGGATAAAGTCTGGTTCCTGAATGCATGGACTTGGATGGTGTCGCCTGTTTCTTCCTCCATGTCAAAAACCCAGAGTTCTGATTCAGCCGGCTGTTCTTCGCCCGGCATGAGATACTTATAACTTTCCAGCTCAGGGCGGGGCTCAGAAAGTGAATTGATGACCCACATGAATTTGATGTCACGCGTGTCGTTGCGGATCACGGCAAAGCGACGGGAATCAGGCGACCAGATAATATTGGCCCTGTGACGTTTCTCTTTTTCTTCCTGGATCTTCTCTTCATCATCATTCATTTGCGCCGTATAACCACCCCCAAAAGCATAATACTGCTCTCCTTCTGTGGTAAGCTGATGTTCCACGATCGTGGTGTCTTGCTCATCCTCAAGGGCTTTCAGATAGTCCTCCTTATCCATCCAAAAAAGATTATAGTCGCGGGCAAATACCACATAGGTGCTGTCGGGCGAGACACTTGCCCAGCTCTTGGGTTCCTTTTCATCCTCTTCCTCTACCTCGTAAAGCTCCCCTGTTTCCAGGCTATACTCAAGATGAAATACTTTGGGCTCACGTTTTGTTTCTCCAGCCTCATCGTTTTCTCCGTTATCACCATCACCGTTTCTCTCTTCATCCCGCTGTTCCATGTCATCTTCATCATCCTCCATGTCCTCTTCCTGCTCCTGCATGTCCTCTTCCTGCTCCTGCATGTCATTTTCCTGCCCGTTCTGATCCTCCTCACGGTCTGATTCTTCATCACTGTCTTCAGTAACTTCCACCATTTTGGTACTGGTTACCCTGAACCGAAAAAACCGGTCATCACGAACAAATTCAGGGTCAATATCAGGGAGGTTTTGGTGGTCATAGGGATCTTTGGTGATCATGGTCAGTTGCCTGGCCATCTCATGGTTGTCGAAGAGATAGTCTTTTTCTTGTGTTTCAAGATCTACCAGGTAGTAAAACTCCCCTTCAGAGGTTTTATAGGAGTACCAGAACTTGTCTCCGGTTTTTAACCAGTTGGGGGTCACGCTGGTACTGAACACCATGCGCTCGATCTTTGTTGGGGAAAAGCGTTCAGCCAGCCTGTAGTTTGCTGAGGTAACAGATGTGTTTTGTGCTGACACCATTTCTGATGCAAACAAGCAAAACACCGTAAGCAAGAGTGCGTAAAATGCGTTTTTGGCAATCATAACAATAGACTTAGTGAGTTTGAGATAATAAAAAAATCAGCATAAACATTAAAAAAGGCCGCCTGAAAATCAGACGGCCTTGTTATCTTCATTGTGCCCGGAGCAGGACTCGAACCTGCACGATGTTACCATCACTAGTCCCTGAAACTAGCGCGTCTACCAATTTCGCCATCCGGGCCTTTTGCTGCTATGCAATCTGTGATTTGAATGATGTATTGCATGTAAGATGTAAAAGAACATGCTTTGTGCCCAGGACAAGACTCGAACTTGCACGGCCTTGCGGCCACTACCCCCTCAAAGTAGCGTGTCTACCAATTTCACCACCTGGGCTCATTGCGACGGCAAAAATACAAAAATCTTATTTATCTTCACAAAAAAATTCAACCTTTGCAAAAAAACTGCAATAACCAAAATAGGTATGGAGTTTGAGGCCTGTCCTGAATAAAGTGAAGGATCTCGTGACTTAACAGGATTTAAGGTTGAGGTTAAATACAAAAACAGAGATATGCAGGAAAACATACCTGAAGACCAGAG
Organism: Bacteroidales bacterium; assembly: GCA_007124575.1. Classification (GTDB taxonomy): domain Bacteria; phylum Bacteroidota; class Bacteroidia; order Bacteroidales; family UBA7960; genus PUPG01. The sequence goes on from SLEW01000244.1 coordinate 9,495, forward strand.
CATTTCCAGACCAGTGATAGAGATGATCACGGTAGCCAATGAGTACTGTCTTTTCTTTGAGAAAGCGGAGCAATACAAGCGGCAGGACATTCTCGATTATTTCCAGAAGGTAGCGCCACTGCTGTACCTTAAAGGAGCCATGCTTCCTGCTGTCGAGGTGAGCGATGCGGATGCTGTGGAACGATATGTCACAGAAGAACAATGGGAGCACATTTTTAAAGCACTTCGCAAACAATTTAATGACATTGACGTATATTACGTACACGATTACAACAATGATTCGGTGGAGTCAAGTCTGGCAGATAGCATGGCCGATATTTACCAGGACATGAAAGATTTTGTGATGCTGTACCAGAAAAATACGGCACCGGCAAGGCAAAACGCCGTGGAACAGCTGCGCGATCTGTATCGCTGGCACTGGGGTCCCATAGTACTCTCTGCGCTTGGAGCCGTCCATCAAATCCTGTATAAAGACACCATAGATCCGGATATACTGGATGATGAACATGGATGGCTTATAGACTGATGACGTGAACAAATTATCAGTAAATTCACCGACAAAAGGCACAAAATGATCACTTATAAAAAAATAATACTATTTATGACTTCACTGATTTTGTTTCTGGCAGCCTTTTTTGCTTTTAACGCTACGCTGGCAAATGAAGGACACCGGATAGAGCTGCAGTTTGAAGGGTTGCAGGATGAAGAATGTTACCTGGCCTACCATTTTGGTAACAGGCAGTATATGAAGGATACCACCATGATCGATGCTGATGGCAGGGCCGTTTTTGAAGGAGGTGAGCGACTGGATCCGGGCTTATACCTGGTTGTACTTGAGGATGACACTAACTTCGAATTGATTATCGACCGCAACCAGCATTTCAGCATTACCGCTGCCCATAATGACATCATGGGCACGCTTGGATTTACTGGCTCCCATGCCAATGAGGTCTTTTATGAATATCTTGACTTTCTGACCAGTAAGAATCAGCGCAGACAACCTTTGGAGCAGGAGTTAAGGGATCCTGCCACCGGACCTGAACGGCAAACGGAAATAAGGCAGCAAATGGATGAAATGAACACCCAGGTGAGAGAGAAACAGGATGATATCATTAATCAGGATCCGGATGGCTTGCTTGCCCTGATTTTGAAAGCACAGCGAGACCCCGAGATGCCGGAACCACCTTTACTCCCAGACGGGCAGCAGGATACCGATGCCATGTATCAGATATATAAAAGCAAGTTCTTTGACAACATTGATTTCTCTGATGAACGCCTGCTCTATACCCCGGTATATCATAGCCGGCTCAGGGTCTATTTTAACAATGTGCTGATGCAGCACCCCGACAGCATCATCAGCGAAGCTGACCGTGTGATAGACAAGGCAAGGGAAAACAGTGAAGTATTCCGGTATACTATATGGTTTATCACAAATAACGCGGAAGCATCACAGGTGATGGGCATGGACAAGGTGTTCGTACACATGGTAGAAAATTATTACCTGACCGATGAGGTAGACTGGATTGCTGAAGACCGCTTAGCCCGGATGAAGCAAAGGATGGAAGAGATGAAGCCCCTGCTGACAGGTGAAATAGCACCGAACCTGCATTTAAAGGGCCCTGAGGGGGATCCGGTTGTATTACACGACATCGAAGCCAGCTATCTTGTGGTATATTTCTGGGATTCTGAATGCCCTTATTGTCTTGAAGCTGCCCCAAAGCTAAAGGAAGCATGGGAACAGCTAAGGGAAGAAGGAGTTAAGGTGGCAGCTGTAAACACCGAAAGGGATTCAGACAAGTGGCTTGAGGCCATAAGCGATTATCCTGAAGAATGGATCCACATGCATGACAAAGAAAGAGAGGCTCAAGTAC